>JBFWJB010000124.1:0-8588 GCA_050253435.1 Rhodospirillaceae bacterium | reverse complement strand
CTTCTTCCTGATGATCATGAACGTGCTGCTTCTGGTGCTCGGCACCCTGGTCAACGCCTCGGCGGCGGTGGTGATTCTCACCCCGATCTTCCTGCCGGTGGCGGAAAGCCTGGGCATCGACCCGCTGCACTTCGGCGTGGTGATGGTGGTGAACCTGGCGATCGGCTGCATCACCCCGCCGGTGGGCCTGGACCTTTTCGTCGCATCGGCAATCACCAAGGTGCCGCTGGAAAAGGTGATGAAGGCGACATTGCCCTATCTCGGCGCGCTGATCTGCGCGCTCATCCTCATCACCATGGTGCCGGTGATCTCCACCTTCCTGCCCAACGCCCTGCACTAGGCGCGGCGCACCGCAGACATGCGAAAACGGCCCCTCGCGGGGCCGTTTTTCTTGCGCGCTTCAACGCCGCAGCAGGCGTAGCGCGTTGGCGGTGACCAGCACCGTCGCCCCGGTATCCGCCAGCACCGCGGGCCACAGCCCGGTGATGCCCGCCACCGTGGTGACCAGGAAGGCGAGCTTGAGGCCGACGGCGAGCGCGACGTTCTGGCGGATCGTCGCCATGGCGCGGCGCGCCAGCAGGATCATCGCCGCGACGTCGGAAACGTGGCCGTGCAGGCTGGCCGCATCGGCGGTTTCCAGCGCCACGTCGGTGCCGCCGCCGAAGGCGATGCCGACATCGGCGGCGGCGAGCGCCGGGGCGTCGTTGATGCCGTCGCCCACCTTGACCACATGCGCGCCGCCCGCCTGCATTTCGCGCACCGCCGCCATCTTGTCTTCGGGCAGCAGCCCGGCGCGCGCCTCGATGCCGAGGCCGTCCGCCAGCGCGGCGGCGGCGGCGGGCACGTCGCCGGTGAGCATCACCACCCGCGCGCCGATTTCCTTGAGCGCCGCCACGCCCGCAGCGGCATCTTCGCGCGCTTCGTCCGCTGCGGCGATCAGGCCGAGGGTCTCGCCGCCCTTGCGCAGCAGCGAGACACTGCGCCCGCCTTGCGCCAGGGCCTGCGCCTCGGCAGGCGCGTCTTCGCCCGGCGCGCCGAAGAACGCCTCGGCGCCGTCCACGCGGCCGGTCACACCGCGGCCCGGCAGCGCGGCGAGATCCGCCACCGCGGCGGGCGTCACGCCTTCCGCCTCCGCCGCGGCCAGCACCGCGCGCGCCATCGGATGGGTGGAGCCGAGAGACAGTCCGGCGGCGAGCGCCAGAACCTCCGCCCGGCTGCCCGAAAGCGCCGCCACCTCGGCCACCGCCGGGCGGCCGCGGGTCAGCGTGCCGGTCTTGTCGAAGGCCACCGCATCGGCGCGGGCGAGGCTTTCCAGCACCGCGCCGCCCTTGATCAGAAGGCCGCGCCCCGCCCCGGAGGCGAGCGCCGCGGCGAGCGCCGCAGGGGTGGAGATCACCAGCGCGCACGGGCAGCCGATCAGCAGCACCGCAAGCCCGCGGTAGATCCAGGTGGTCCAGTCCGCCCCGGCGAAGAGCGGCGGCAGCACCGCCACCGCCGCGCCGGCCGCAACGACCAAGGGGGTGTAAACGCGGGCGAAGCGCTCGACGATGCGCTGCACCGGAGCCTTGCGCGCCTGCGCCTCGCGCACCAGGCGCACCACCCGCGCGATGGCGTTGTCGGAGGCGTCGGCGGTGACGCGCAGGCGCAGCACCCCCTCGCCGTTCACCGTGCCCGCATAGACCGCATTGCCCGGCTGCTTCGGCTTGGGGCGGGATTCGCCGGTGAGCGGGGATTCATCCACGCTGCCGACGCCGTCGATCACCTCGCCGTCGGCGGCGATGCGCTCCCCCGCCCCGGCGACGATCACCTGCCCCGGCACCAGTTCGGCAGCGGCGACGCTGCGGGTGACGCCGTCTTCTTCGAGAAGCGCGGTCTGCGGCACCAATGCCACCAGGCGCTCGATCCCCGCCTGGGCGCGCCCCGCCGCGAGGCTTTCGAGAACCTCGCCGACGAGGAACAGCAGCACCACGGTGGCGGCCTCGCCCACTGCGCCGATCACCACCGCGCCCACCGCCGAGATGGTCATCAGGGTTTCGATGGAGAACGGATTGCCGCGCCGCAGTTCCGCCAGCACGCGGCGCAGCACCGGGTAGAGCCCCACCGCCATCGCCGCGACGAAAGGCCAGTCGCCCGCCGCGGGCCACAGCCGTCCGGTCACCGCCGCGGCCTGCAGCGCCACCGCATAGATTACCACCTCGCGCAGCGTGCCCTCGCGCCACAGGGCGGCGAGCGTGCCGCCGCCGCCATGATCGTGGCCGTGATCGTGGCCGTGATCGTCCTCGGGGCCGCCGCAGCAGACATCCTCGTCGCGGGTGGGACCGTACCCCTGGCAGACCAGGCAGGACATGGCAAAACTCCTCTCTTCATCCCATCTGGAATCAAGGTACGATCTCTAGTCACTAGAGAAGCAAGAGGAGATTTCAGCCATGGATCTGGTGCCGATCGGCTGGCTGGCGAAGGAAAGCGGGGTGAAGATTCCCACCATCCGCTATTACGAGGAAATCGGCCTGCTGCCGCCGCCTTTGCGCAGCGAGGGCAACCGCCGCCTCTATCCGCGCGAGGCGGCGCGGCGGTTGAGCTTCATCCGCCATGCGCGGCAACTCGGTTTCGAGGTCGAGGACATCCGCCGCCTCGCCGCGCTGGCGGGGGATCCGGGCAATCCCTGCGGCGAGGCGCACACCATCGCCTGCGCGCGACTGCACGACATCGAGGACAAGATCGCCCGTCTCGCGGCGCAGCGCGAGGAACTGCTGCGGATGATCGGCCAGTGCCCGCACGGCTGCGTCGGCGATTGCGGCGTCATCGAGATTCTCGACGACCACGCGAAGTGCCTGCACGACAGCCACTAACCTTCACAACGCGCGCCGGGTAGACGATATTTGGAAGACGCGCCAGCAAGCACGGATTTCCACCTTGACGCATCCCGACCGCATCCTGCTGATCGACGACGAACCCAACGTCCTCTCCGGGCTCTCCCGCGTGCTCGGGCGGCACTATGCGCTCAGCCTCGCCCGCGGCGGCGAGGAGGCGCTGCGCCTGCTCGAAGCCGAGGGTCCCTTCGCCGCGGCGATCTGCGACCTGCGGATGCCGGGGATGCACGGCCTCGAGGTGCTGCGCGAGATGCGCAGGCGCTCTCCCGCCATGGTGCGGATGGTGCTTTCCGGCACCGCCGACCTCGATGCCGCGATGACCGCGGTGAACGACGGCGAGGTCTTCCGCATCCACACCAAGCCGGTGGCCACCGACGTTCTGCTCGCCTCCGTCGCTGCGGCGGTGGAGCGCCACCACCGCGACGCCGGAACGCCGACCGCCGAGCCGGCCGCGGCATTCCCCCGCGCGCTGACCGCGGGCGAGATGCGCCTCTACGTGCAGCCGCAATACGACGTGGCGCATCGCCGGGTGCGCGGCGCCGAGGCGCTGGTGCGCTGGCAGCATCCGCAGCGCGGCCTGCTGCCGCCCGGCGCGTTTCTCGGCGAGGCGGAGGCGTCGGGCGCGATTCCCGCGCTCACCGCATGGATGCTTGCGGCCGCCTGCGCCGCGGCGGCGGCCTGGCGGCGCGATCTCGACCCCGAACTCACCATCGCCGTCAACATCACCGTCAACGATCTCGCCGAACCGGAGTTTCCGCAGCGGGTGCGCGCCGCTCTCGCCGCTTCCGGCCTGCCCGCCGCGGCGCTGGAGCTGGAGCTGGTGGAAGGCGCGGCGCTCGACGCCGAGGCGGTGCCGCGCGGCGCGCTCGACGCGCTGACCGAAATCGGCGTGACGCTCAGCCTCGACGACTTCGGCACCGGCTATTCCGCCTTCGGCCAATTGCGCCACCTGCCGGTGAAGAAGCTGAAGATCGACCGCATTTTCGTGTCCGACGCCGCCACCGACGCCAGCGCCCTGCGCATCGTCGAGGCGATCGTCAGCCTCGGCCACGACTTGAGTCTGATGGTGCTGGCCGAAGGGGTGGAGACGAAAGAGCAGATGGAGGCCCTGGCCGCCGCGGGGTGCCGCCTGTTCCAGGGCTTCCACATCGCGCACCCGATGCCCGCGGCGGAATTCCCCGCCTGGTTCGCGGCGCACCGCGACGGCGGCTGAAGCGTTACTTCTCGTCGTCGAACACCGCGATGGAATCCGCGATGCGTTTCAGCCGCGCGAGATTGCGCAGGCTCTCCACGTGGGTTTCGGAAATCTGCACCAGCGCGGAGAGGACGAGGCGGCCGTCCGTGGTCATCACGTCGGCGGCCAGCACCATCTCGGGGATGAGCAGCGCGGTGGCGAGCTTTTTCACCGGGCGGGCGCCGTGGGCGTGATCGGTGCTCACCTCGAGCACGCCGCGCACCCGCTCGAACAATGCGGGGTCGAACTGCTGGGAACGCAGGCTCAGGGTTTCGAAGTCGGCGCGCGACGGCGAGACCCCGGCGGCGACGTTGGACAGTTCGGTGAGAATCTTCAGCACCCGCGCATCCAGCGGAATGTCGGTGCCCTTCGGCCCGTCCGCGGGGAAGCCCGAACCGTCGAAGCCGCGGTGCTGCAGGGACACCACCTTCGCCACCCCGGCGAGGCGCGGAATGTGCGCGATGATGTTGCGCGCCGCCTCGGGGCTATGGTCGATCATCCGGCGTTCGATCTCGGAGAGCGGCTGCTTGGCGTGCAGCTTGGCGATCACCTCCGGCGGCACCGAGAGCAGGCCCACCGGCCCCAGCATCGCCGCGATCTCGATCTGCCAGCGCTGCGGCAGGTTGAGTTCCGCGGCGACCTTGCGCGCCCAGCCGCGGATGCGCGTGGCGCGGCCGAAGGCGAGCGGCGAGGCCATCGCCAGCATGTCGATCAGCACCTTGACGCTGCCCCCCAGGGTTTTTTCCAGCAGCTCGCGCTCCGCCATCACCAGGCGGTGCTGCTCCAGCGCGGCGGCGAGCCCCGCCTCCATCAGCTCCGGCGGGCACGGCTTGGTGAGGAAGCGGAAGATGCTGCCGTCGTTGATCGCGTCGATCGCGGTCTGCATGTCGGCGTTGCCGGTGAGCATCAGGCGCACCGTGTCGGGCGCGGCTTCCTTGATCTTCGCCAGGGTGGAAACGCCGTTCATCCCGCCCATGCGCATGTCGCACACCACCACCGCGGGCGCGGGACCGGCGGCGATGCGCTCCACCGCCTCCTCGCCGCTGGTGGCGGTTTCCAGGGTGAACTTGCCGCGGTACTGCCGCTTCATCGAGGAGAGCAGGTTGACGTCGTCATCGACGAGGAGAATGGTCTCGTTCATTGCGGCGGCTCCGCATCCTGTTCGACGATTTCGGCCATCCACTTCTTCACCTTGGTCTCCATGCCGAGGTGGCGCACGTAATCCACGTCGAGGTTCACCGGCCGCAGGGTGTGGCGGCCCAAGGGCCAGCGCGGTCCGAACACCCGCGCAAGGTGGACGCAGGTAAGCGCCGAGCGGTCGGCATGGACGCAGGCCGAGGGCCTGTTCTGGTAGAGCACCGCCTCGATGATCGCATCGTTGAAGCCCCACAGGCCGAGCAGGTAGCCGCCGAGGTCCGCCTGCGAGGCGCCGAAGGCCTCCTTCTCCAGCGTCCCGAGGTCGCCGCCCTGCTCGGCGCGGGCGAGCACCGCGCGCGCCTTCGCCGGTTCGGCGTCGAGGAACACCAGGGTGCCGATCACCGACAGCATGCCGGCGCAGAACGCCTGGTCGCGCAGTCCCTCGGGCAGCCCCTCCTCGCGGGCGAAGCGCCGCGCCATGCCGCCGATGGCGAGGCCGTACTCGTCGAGGCTGCGGATCAGCTCGGACATCTCGGGCGAGGTGTCGAACTGCCGGAAGATGCCCACCGAGAGCACCAGGGCGCGCACCGTCTCCAGCCCGAGAAGCCGCACCGCCTGGAACACGTCGTGCACCGGCGAGCCGAGGGAGAAATAGGCCGAATTGGTGATGCGCAGCACCTCGGCGGTCATCGCCACGTCGGCGGCGATCATCTCGGCGATGGTGCGCATCGAGGAGGCCTCCCTGCGCATTTCCGCGGTGAGGCGGATGTAGAGGTCCGGCGGCGAGGGCAGGTTGTGCAGGCTGGCCGCGAGCGTGCGCAGCGGCTCGCTGCGCAAAACCCCGCGCAGGGTCAGGGTGCGGTCGAGCAGGGAGACGATGTCCTCGGTGTTGCAGGGCTTGGCGAGGTACTGGTGGGTCGGACCGATGGTGCGCAGCACGCTCTTTTCCTCGGTGTAGCCCGAGAGCACCACCCGCACCGTGCCGGGATAGCGTTTTTCCACCTCGGAAAGCAGGGATGCGCCGTCCAGCTCCGGCATCCGCATGTCGGAGACCACCACGTCGAAGCCCTTCTCCTCCAGCAGCCGCAGCGCATCGAGGGGGCTGTCCATGAAGGCGATGTCCCAGTCCTCGCGGTGCTTGTGAAGGATGCGGCGCAGGCCGCGCAGCAGGTTGACGTCGTCATCGACGAACAGGATCGAAAGCTTCATGCGGGTTTCCCTCCCTTCACCGGTTCGTCCCCCTCTGCGCCGATCGGCAGGCGCACCACGAAGGTCGCGCCGCCGCCGGGCGTATCCTCGACGGTCAGGCTGCCGCCGTGTTTGTTCACCACCACGTCCATCGAGATCGCCAGCCCCTGCCCGGTGCCCTTGCCCACCGGCTTGGTGGTGAAGAACGGATCGAACACCTGCTCGCGTATCGAGTCCGGAATGCCGGGGCCGTCGTCGGCAACGCGGATCTCGGCGAACTCGCCGTCGCGCCGCGTGCTGATGCGGATCAGCCCCTTCTTCTCCCGTCCTTCCAGCGCCTGCGAGGCGTTGACGATCAGATTCAACAATACCTGATTGATGTCGGCGGGGAAGCATAGGATCGCGGGAAGTTCGGGATCGAAGTCCTTTTCCACCGACGCGGTGTGTTTCCATTCGTTGGTGGTGACGATGAGGGTGCTTTCGAGCGCGCGGTTGAGGTCGGTCACCACCTTGGCGGTGCTGCCGGGGTGGGAGAATTCCTTCATCGAGCGGACGATCCTCGCCACATGCTCGACTCCGTCCAGCGACTGGCGCACCGCGGCGGGCAGTTCCTCCATCAGGTAGGGGATGTCGGCCTTCTCCACCACCGCCTCGACGCGCTCGGCCAGGCCGGGCACGTCGGCGGCAAGGCCGCGGATTTCCTTGCAGGTTCCGGCGACGGTGGCCATCGCGCCGTCGAAGAAGCGCAGGTTGTCGCCGATGTACTGGATCGGCGTGTTGATCTCGTGCGCGATGCCCGCGGCGAGCTGGCCGACGCTGGCCAGCCGCGAGGACTGCATCGCCTCGCGCTGCGCCTCCTTCAGGGCGTCGATGCTGCGGAACGAGACGACCACGGCGCGCTCGCCGTCCTCTTCGGCGAGCACCGCGCAGGCATAGGCGACGTTCATCCGCCGCCCCGCGGCGGGCAGCAGAATCTGCGCATCGTCGTTCACCTGCACCACGTTTTCGGCCAACGCGCGGCCCGGCGGCCCGGCGCAGCAGGAAACCTCCGCGCCGTCCTCGACGAAGCGCAGCGCCTCATCGAGGGGCCGCCCGGCGAGGGCGCCCGCCTCCAGAAGCTTTTCCGCCGAAGGATTGGCGAAGAGGATGGCGCCGTCCGCCGCCACCAGCAGCACGCCCTCGAACAGGTTGGCGGTGATGCCGGCGAGGCGGCGGCGGTTTTCCTCCACCTCGCGCTCCGCGACGACAAGCGCGGTGACGTCGGCGGAAGCGCCGCGATAGCCGAGGAGGGCTCCGTTCTCGCTGAAGAACGGCTTGCCGCTGGAGCGGATGAACCTCTCCTTGCCGTCGGGGCGCTCCACCCGGTAGTCGAGGCCGCGGAAGGACTTGCGCTGCGCGATCGCCTTGGCGTAGACGACCCACTGCGCCGCGTCCTCCTGGGTGCGGGCGGCCTTGGCCAACTGCAGGCGGGAGCGGCCGAGCACCTGCTCCGGGGTGAGGCCGGTGACCGAATAGAAGCGCTCCGACACCATGATCAGGCGGTCCTGCGCGTCGGTCTCCCAGAACCAGTCGGAGGAGGACTCCGCGATGTCGCGGAAGCGCTGCTCGCTCGCCGCGAGCTTGTCCACCTCGGTCTGCAGGGCGCGGCGGTTCTCCTCCTCCAGGGCGGCGCGCTCTTCCGCCAGGCGGTCGAGTTCCTGCGCGTTCTCCTTGAACACGCCGACGGAGCGGAGCATCGCGCCGACCTCGTCGTCGCGGTCCGCGGGCGGCACCTCCACCGTCTTGTCGCCTTCGGCGAGGCGCTGCATCACCTGGGTCACCCCGGTCACCCCGGCGGAGATCCTGCGGCTGAGCAGCACCGTCATCGCGATCGCCATGGCGAACACCGCGGCCACCGCCCCGGCGAAGCCGGAAATCGCGCGCCGCAGGTCGGCCGCCGAGGCGTCGCGCAGGCGCTCGCGCTCCTCCAGCAGGAAGGACTCCCAGTCGCGGATTGCGGTGTCCACGTCGGCATAGCGGCGCTCCGCCTCGGCGAGCTGGGTGAGCGCCATGCCGGTGTCGGCGTCCAGCATCGACAGCACGTCGCGCGCCGATTCCTCGAACAATCCGGCGGTGCGCCGCACCTCGGCGAGCAGGGTCATCTCGGAGGAATCGGTCAT
>JBFWJB010000123.1:0-8592 GCA_050253435.1 Rhodospirillaceae bacterium | reverse complement strand
AGTTCCGCGACGCCAACCTCGAGTCCGTGCTGCGCGGCATCCTCGAGGAGTTCGGCCTGCCGCCGGACCTCCTGGAACTGGAGCTCACCGAGAGCGCCCTGGTCGAGGATATCGACCAGACGGTGGAGACCCTGTCGCGCCTGAAGCGCCTGGGGCTGACCATCGCCATCGACGATTTCGGCTCCGGCTATTCGTCGTTCGGCTATCTCACCCGCTTCCCCATCGATTCCCTGAAGATCGACCGCGCCTTCGTCTGCAACATCCCGGTCAGCACCGACGACATGACGGTGGCCCGCGCGATCATCGGCATGGCGAAGAACCTCGACCTCAAGCTCGTCGCCGAGGGCGTGGAGACGGTGGAGCAGGCGCGCTTCCTCAAGGACCACGGCTGCGACATGGCGCAGGGCTATCTCTACAGCCGCCCGGTGCCCGCGTCCGCCTATCTCCGCCTGGTGGCGGACGGCGTGCCGCGCCTGGTCTGACCCCGAGTCCCCGGAATCTCTTGAGGTCCGCGCGGTTTTGCCGCATTTTCGACGATCCCGCAGGATCGGAAGGCAAGCACTTGATGAGTGGCAATCGCGTTTATCTCTACGATAGCACGCTGCGCGACGGCGCGCAGACCCAGGGCGTGGACTTCACCGCCGCCGACAAGGTGGCGATCGCCACCGAACTCGACCGCCTGGGCATCGACTACATCGAGGGCGGCTGGCCGGGCGCCAACGCCACCGACGACCAGTTCTTCGCCGCGCCGCCGGCCTTCCGCCACGCCCGCCTCGCCGCCTTCGGCATGACCCGGCGCACCGGCCGCAGCGCCGACAACGACCCCGGTTTCCAGGCGCTGCTCACCACCTCCGCCCGCGTCGTCACCCTGGTCGGCAAGGCCTGGGAGCACCAGGTCAAGGTGGCGCTCGGCATCTCCATGGAGGAGAACCTCAAGATGGTGGGCGACAGCGTCAAGGCGGCGCTCACCCGCGTCGACGAGGCGATGTTCGACGCCGAGCACTTCTTCGACGGTTACAAGGCCAACCCGGACTATGCGCTCGCCTGCGTCGAGGAGGCCTACCAGGCCGGCGCCCGCTGGATGGTGCTGTGCGACACCAACGGCGGCACCCTGCCGCACGAGATCGGCGAGATCGTTTCGGCCGTCGCCAAGCGCATCCCCGGCAGCCATATCGGCATCCACTGCCACAACGACACCGAGAACGCGGTGGCCAACACGCTCACCGCCGTGCTCGCCGGGGCGCGCCAGGTGCAGGGCACGCTGAACGGCCTGGGCGAACGCTGCGGCAACGCCAACCTGATTTCGCTGATCCCCACCCTGGCGGTGAAGATGGGGTTCGAAACCGGCGTCACCGAGGCGGGGCTCAGGCACCTCAAGACCGTCTCCGGCATGCTCGACGAACGCCTCAACCGCGCGCCCAACCGCCACGCCCCCTACGTCGGGGCCAGCGCGTTCGCCCACAAGGGCGGGCTGCACGCCTCGGCGGTGGCGAAGGACCCGGCGTGCTACGAGCACCTCGACCCCGAAACCGTGGGCAACGTGCGCCATGTGGTGATCTCCGACCAGTCCGGGCGCTCCAACATTCTCGCGCGCCTCGCCGAGGCGGGGATCGCGGTGGATCCGGACGACCCGCGCATCGCGCAGCTGCTCGCCGAGGTGAAGAACCGCGAGGCCGACGGCCTCACCTACGACGGCGCGGACGCGAGCTTCGAGCTGTTCGCCCGGCGCTTCCTCGGCGGCGTGCCGGAGTTCTTCCAGGTGCATTCCTTCCGCGTCATCGACGAGCGCCGCTACAACGCCAAAGGCAAGCTGGTGCACGTCTCCGAGGCGACGGCGCGGGTGCTGGTCAACGACGTCTATTCGATGGAGGCGGGGGAGGGGCACGGCCCGGTCAACGCGCTCGACGCGGCGCTGCGCAAGGTGCTGGTCCCGGCGTTCCCGATGCTCGACCGCCTCTCCCTGGTCGACTACAAGGTGCGGATCATGGCGCCGGAGCGCGGCACCGCGGCGGTGACGCGGGTGATGATCGAAAGCGCGGACGCCGCCACCGGCGGGCGCTGGACCACCGTGGGCATCTCCGAGGACATCATCGACGCCTCGTTCAACGCCCTGCACGACAGCATCGTCTACTTCCTGATGGGGGCGGCGCGCACCTGATGGCCGGAACCGATCCCTCCCGCGAAGCCACCCCCACCGTGGAGAACGGTGCGGCCCCCAAGGTGATTCTGGTGCGGCCGCAGCTGGCCGAGAACATCGGCATGGTGGCGCGCGCCATGCTCAATTGCGGCCTCGCCGGGATGCGTCTGGTGGAGCCGCTGGAGCCGCCCTCCGACCCTCGGGCGCGGGCCTCCGCCTCCGGCGCCGACGTGGTGCTGGACCGCGCCGAATTGTTCCCCGAGGTGCGTGCCGCAATTGCCGATGCGCACTGGGTGGTGGCGACCACGGCGCGCCGCCGAGAACAGGTGAAGCCGGTGATGACGCCGCGCGCCGCCGCGGCGGAGATGCGCGCCCGCATCGAGGCGGGGCAGAAAGTGGCGGTGCTGTTCGGCCCGGAACGCACCGGGCTGACCAACGACGAGGTGTCGCTGGCGGATGCGGTGTGCGAGGTGCCGCTCAACCCTGCCTACTGCTCGCTCAACCTCGCCCAGGCGGTGCTGCTGATCGGCTACGAGTGGTTCCAGGCGGGCTCCGATGCGCCGCCCTGCGAACTGGTGATGAACGAGACGGCGCCCGCGGCCAAGGACGAGGTGCTCAACTTCTACGCCCACCTCGAGCGCGAGCTGGAGCTTTGCGGCTTTCTCCGCGTCGAGGACAAGCGCCCGAGCATGGTGCGCAACATCCGCGCCCTGTTCAACCGCGCGGGCCTGACCGAGCAGGACGTGCGCACCCTGCACGGCATGGTCGCCGAACTCGCCCACGGCTCGCTGCGCCGCGCCCGCAAACTCGGCATCCCGGTGGACAAGCTGCGGGCTGCGCCGCAGCCGCTCTATACCAGCATTCCGCTGTTCGATTCCGCCTTCGCCGACAAGCTCACCGAGCTGTTCATCTGGCGGCGCGACGTGCGGCGCTTCACCACCGAGCCGGTGCCCGAGGCGGCGGTGACGGAGCTTTTGGAACTCGCCTGCCTTGCGCCCTCGGTGGGCAACAGCCAGCCGTGGCGCTTCGTCCTGGTGGAGGGCAAAGAGCGCCGCGCCGCGATCCGCGCCAATTTCGAGGCGGCGAACGCCGAGGCGCTGGCGGGTTACGACGGCGAGCGCGCGCAGACCTATGCGACGCTCAAGCTTTCCGGCCTCGACCGCGCGCCGGTGCAGATCGCGGTGTTCGCCGATCCGGACCCGGCGGAGGGCCACGGCCTCGGGCGTCAGACCATGCCGGAGACGCTGCACTATTCGGTGATCGCCGCGGTGCAGACCCTGTGGCTCGCCGCACGGGCGCGGGGGCTGGGCATCGGCATGGTCTCCATCCTCGATCCGGAGACCGCCAAGGCCGCCTGCGACGTGCCGGAAGCCTGGGACCTGGTGGCCTACCTCTGCCTCGGCCATGCGGAGGAGGAGCACGCCGACCCCGAGCTGGTGCGCGCCGGCTGGCAGGACCGCATCCCCATGGACCGCGTGGTGTTCCGGCGGTAGAGTTGGGCCGGTTTCGAAAAACCAAAACGTTGCGAGGATCGGAGCCGGGGCCGAAGGCGCTGGGAACGCCCAGCGGGCGTTCCCAAGGCGGAGATCGGACCCCTCGCGCTCCCCATAATCCTGGTTTTTGCGCGAAGCGCCATAAGTCCGTGCGGTTGGAGAGAAGGATCGTCTGCCGCTTCGCGGCGAAAACCAAAGGGAGGTTGGAGGGCCCGCGGCCCTCCAGGCGGGGGCGGGGCGGCAGCCCCGCGTCGAAGGAAGGAAGGCATGATCTATCTGTTCGTTGCGGCGGGAAGCGCGATCGGCGGCGCGCTCCGCTACTGGATGTCCGGTCTGATCTCCCACTGGGGCGGCCAGACCTTCCCTTGGGGCACGCTTGCGGTCAACGTCAGCGGCTCCTTCATCATCGTTTTCTTCGCCATGCTCACCGCGCCGGACGCCCGCCTCTACGTGCCGGGCGAGTGGCGTCAGTTCTTCATGGTCGGCGTGTGCGGCGGCTTCACCACCTTTTCGTCGTTCAGCATGCAGACCCTGGCCTTGGCGCAGAACGGCGAATGGGCGAGCGCCGGAATGAACGTCGGCCTTTCGGTCGGCCTGTGCCTGCTCGGCGCCTGGCTCGGCGGCGCCGCCGCGACCCTGATCAACGCGTAAAGGAGATCGCCATGACTCTGCCCAATGCCGCGCTGCTCCTGCGCATCTACCTCGGCGAGGCGGAACGCCACGGTTCCGCGCCGCTGTTCGAGGCCCTGGTGATGAAGGCGCGCGAGAGCGGCCTTGCCGGGGCGACGGTGCTGCGCGGGCCCATGGGGTTCGGCCACTCCGGGGATCTGCATACCGCGAAGATTCTCGATCTGTCCTCCAATCTGCCGCTGGTGATCGAGATCGTCGATGTGCGCGAGAAGATCGAGGCCTACCTCGCGGCGGTTCAGGAGATGCTGGTGAGCACCCTGGTGACGCTGGAGAAGGTGCGCATCGTGCAGTACGGAAAGACCCACCACGAGGTGGAGATCTGAGCCTTTCCGCCGCATTCGGCTTGACATCCGCGTTTTCACCGCTACTTTAGCGGCCTCACTTCCGGGAACGCGGGCCGGAGGCGCGATCGTGCGCATGCCAGCCCCGCCGCCATCGGCGGCCTACCGGGACAAAAAACCGATAAACGTGAAGGACAATTCATGTCGAAACGTCATGCCTGCAAGCACAAGATTGACCGCCGCCTCGGCGTCAACCTGTGGGGCCGCGCCAAGAGCCCGGTCAACAAGCGCGAATACGGCCCGGGCCAGCACGGCCAGCGCCGCCGCAAGCCCACCGACTTCGGCACTCAGCTGATGGCGAAGCAGAAGCTCAAGGGCTACTACGCCAACATCTCCGAGCGCCAGTTCCGCCGCTACTATGCCGAGGCCTCGCGCCGCACCGGCGACACCGGCGAAAACCTCATCGGCATCCTGGAGAGCCGCCTCGACGCCATGGTCTACCGCATGAAGTTCGTGCCGACGATGTTCGCGGCGCGCCAGGTGGTGAGCCACGGCCACGTCAAGGTCAACGGCCGCCGCGTCAACATTCCGTCGTACCAGCTGCGCGCCGGCGACGTGGTGGAGATCAAGGAAGCCTCGAAGCAGATGGCTCTGGTGATCGAAGCCGTGGAATCCGGCGAGCGCGACCTGCCGGACTACATCGAAGTCGATCACAAGGCGATGAAGGGCACCTACGTCCGCATGCCGAAGCTGGCCGACGTGCCGTACCCGGTTTCGATGGAACCGAACCTGGTGGTCGAGTTCTACAGCCGCTAAGGCGGCGCCATCCGCAAACGAAAAACGCGCGGCCTTCGCCGCGCGTTTTTGCTTGGGCGGAAACCCGCTCAGTCCCGAACCGGAAACATGCCGTCCACGCAGATGATGTAGTGGCAGCCCTCGATCGGAGATTCGAGCTTAGGCAAGGCGAAGTTGGTGCGTCCATCGCCGCCGTAGGTGGTGCTGAGAAGCGCGAACAGGGCCTGATTCTCTGCGACCTTGAGGACCTGTCCGTTGCAGTTGCGGTAGCCTCGCGGCGTAAAATTCCCCGCAAAAAGTTTGATCGTGGCCAGATACTCGTCCATGTCCTCCCCCTTGCCGTGATGAAGAAATATCGGCCAAGACTATTCCTTGGGCTGCGCCTGTTCCAGGATTTTCGCGTATTAAGTTTTTTGAGGCTTCCGCAGCCCGCCGCATCCTTCTGTGACAACGGGCACTTGCATTTCCTGCGCCGCGGGATGATGTTTCACCGCAGTGACGACCATGAAGGGCATGACCACCATGTCTGGCGAAACGGCGGTGCCTCCGCCGGCCTGCGCCGAGCGCGCGGAAGATCCCCCAAGTCTGCGGCCGGCGGTGCCGGCCGATATCGATTCCCTGGTGGCGCTGGAAAACCGCGCCTTCACCGGCGACCGCCTGTCGCGGCGCAGCTTCCGGCGTTTCGCCGCATCCTCGCGCGCGAGCCTTTTGCTGCTGGAGGAGGCGGGCGGCATCGCGGGCTACGCGCTGGTGATCTACCGCCGCGGCACCGCGCTGGCGCGGCTCTATTCCATCGCGGTGGACCCGGCGCGTGCGGGCGGCGGCTGCGGCGCGCGGCTCTTGGCCGCGGCGGAGGCGGCGGCGTTTGCGCGCGGCGCGGCGGTGATGCGCCTTGAGGTGCGGCCCGACAACGCCCCCGCCATCGCGCTCTACCGCCGCCGCGGCTACCGCCAGTTCGGCCTTCATACCGACTATTACGAAGACCACGCCGATGCCCTGCGCTTCCAGAAGTGGCTGACCGCGGAGCCGCCTTCCCGCGCCTTCCCCGGCCGCGGCCGGGTGCCCTATTACCAGCAGAGCACCGAGTTCACCTGCGGCCCCGCGGCGATGATGATGGCGATGGCCGCCTTCGCCCCGCAAACCCGCCTCGACCGCCGCCTCGAACTGCGCCTGTGGCGCGAGGCGACCACCATCTTCATGGCCGCGGGCCTCGGCGGCTGCGAGCCGGTGGGCATGGCGGTGGCGCTGGCGCGCCACGGCTTCGATGCCGAGGTGTTCGTCAACAGCCGCGAGGTCCTGTTCCTCGATTCCGTGCGCGATGCGGAAAAGCGCGCGGTGATGGCGGTGGCGCAGGAGGACTTCCGCGACCAGGCGAAGGCGCTCAAGGTGCCGGTGCGCGCCCGCGCGCTCACCTCCCAGGGGCTGCGCGCCGCGCTGGATGCGGGCGCGGTGGTGCTGGTTCTGGTCAGCCAGTACCGCATGCTGCGCTCGCGCGCGCCGCACTGGGTGGCCGCCTTCGCCCATGCGGACTCCCGCATCTTCATTCACGACCCCTGGGTGGAGCCCGACGACCACGAAACGCCGCTCGCCGCCGCCACCCTGCCGATTCCGGAAGACGAATTCGATCGCATGGCCTGCTACGGCAAGGCGCGCCTGCGCGCCGCGATCGTGATCAAGGGAAAACGAACGATATGACCGACTGGATCATCCTGGTGGACTCCGCGCGCGATGTGCCCCAGGCCGACACGCCGCACAAGGTGATGACGGTGCGCGACTATCTGGCGCGGCCGCAGCTCTTCCGCAGCCGCAGGCCGACGATCATCAACCTGTCGCGCAATACCGCCTACCAAAGCGCCGGATACTATGCCTCGCTGCTCGCGGGCGCGCGCGGCCACCGCGTCATGCCGACGGTGCAGACGATGCTGGAGCTCTCCCGCAAGGAGCTCTACCGCGATGCCCTGCCGGATCTGGAGGACAAGCTCAACCGCTGCCTCAAGGGCCGCGACGACGTGCCCGCCGGAGACTTCAAGGTGTTCGTCGCCTTCGGCCGTACCGAGTTCCCCGGCCTCGACTCCTTTGCGCTGCTGCTGTTCGACTGGTTCCGCAGCCCGCTTCTGGAAATTTCCGTGGAGGCGGGGCCGTGGCGCTCCATCGAGCGCATCCGCGCCCTTTCCATCCACCGCCTGACGCCGCAGCAGAAGGCCTTCGCCATGGAGGCGATGGAGCGTCAGACCCAGCGCGGCTGGCAGGTCGCCAAGGGCAAGGCGGCGGCGCGCTATTCGCTGGCCGTGCTGCACAATCCGCGCGAGGCTCTGCCGCCCTCGAAGAAATCCTCGCTGCAGCGCCTCGCCCTGGTCGCCCGGCGCTTCGGCGTGGAGGTGGACCCGATCGAGAAGGGCGACCTCGCCCGCCTCGCCGAATACGACGCGCTGTTCATCCGCGAGACCACCTCCATCGACAACCATACCTACCGCTTCGCACGCCGCGCGGAGCAGGAAGGCATGCCGGTGATCGACGACACCGTCTCGATGATCCGCTGCACCAACAAGGTCTATCTCAAGGAACTGCTGGAATCCCACAACATCTCGATGCCGAAGAGCCTGGTGCTCAACGGCCGCTCGGCGCTCGACCAGGCGGAGCGGGAACTCGGCTTCCCGATGGTGGTGAAAATCCCCGACGGATCGTTCTCCCGCGGCGTCCACAAGGTGGAGGACCGCGCCGCCCTGGAAACCCTCGCCGCGGAGATGTTCGCCGATACCGACCTGCTGCTGGCGCAGGAGTTCATGCCCACCGACTACGACTGGCGGGTCGGGGTGCTCGGCGGCGAGCCGCTGTTCGCCTGCCAGTACCTGATGGCGCACAACCACTGGCAGATCATCCATCACATGGCCGACGGCAAGGCGGTGGAAGGGCACTTCCGCAGCGTCGCGGTGGAGGACGCGCCGCCGGAAGTGATCCAGACCGCGGTCAAGGCGGCGCGCCTCATCGGCAGCGGCCTCTACGGCGTCGATCTCAAGCAGAACGCCCAGGGCGTGCACGTCATCGAAATCAACGACAACCCCAACCTCGACTCCAATATCGAAGGCGCGGTGATCAAGGACGAACTGTGGACCCGCCTGGGGCAGTGGTTCGTCGCCCGCCTCGACGAGCGATAAAACTCAAAACTTTGCGAGGGGACTCGGTCCCCTCGCGCACC
>JBFWJB010000122.1:0-8627 GCA_050253435.1 Rhodospirillaceae bacterium | reverse complement strand
CGAGCCGCGCGCCGCCCTGGCGGATGCCGCGGCGCACCGCCCGGATGTCATCGTGCTCGACGCGCCGCTATGGGACCGCACTGCTCCGGATGCGGCGCTTGCCGACCTGTCCGACACGGTGCGCGCCCTGCCCAGCCTGTTCGGCCTGCAGACCCTCGCCGCGGAGATCGGCTACCGCGTGCACTCCAACGGCGGGCTGCACCTGCTCACCCGCGATCCGCCGCGCAAGCTGGCGCTCAAGACCATTGCCGAGATGGTCTGGAAGTTCGCCTCCGAGGAGTATTTCGGCGAGGCGGTGAAGGCTACGCGCGCGCGCCGCACCGAACAGGCCGCGCTGTGGCGCCGCCGCGCGCAGGGCGCGGACGCAGCCGAAGTCCGCGCCCTGCGCCCCCTGCCGCGGGTGCGCCGCGGCGACGGGCGGTGCCGCTTCGTCATCGAGGGCAGCTTCTACCACCTGAGCAGCACCAGCGGCATCGCCCGGGTGTGGGCCAACATCTTCGCCGAGTGGCGCAAGAGCGGCTTCCTCGACCGCGTCGTGCTGCTCGACCGCGCCGGCACCGCGCCGCCGTGCGAGGGGCTTGCGCGCATCGTCGTGGAACCGCACCACTATTCCCGCCTGGCGCGCGACCCGGCGCTGATGCAGGCCTATTGCGACGACCTCGAGGCCGCGGCGTTCTGTTCCACCTATTACGCGCGGCCGCTCTCCACGCCGACGATGGCGCTGATCCACGACATGATCCCCGAGGTGCTGGGCTTCGACCTCGAGGCCCCGATGTGGCGGGAGAAGCACGGCCTGATCCGTGCCGCCGCGCGCTTCGTCTGCGTCTCGGAGAACACCCGGCGCGACCTCCTGCGGGTCTTCCCTGAGGCGGCGGAGCGCCCGGTCGCGGTGGCCTCGCCCGCCATCGCGCCGGAGTTCCTGGGACCGATGCCCGAGGGGGCGGACGCGCTGCTGCGCCGCCACGCGCTCGACCGCGACTACCTGGTCTTCCTCGGCTCGCAGACCGGCTACAAGGGCGCCGACGTGCTGGTGGAGGCGGTGGCGCGCCTGCCCGAGGCGGAGCGCCCGCTCGTCGTCTTCGTCGGCGACGGCATGGTGCAGCCGCGCTTCATCGACCGCTTGGGCTACGTCAACGTGCGCGGCGTTTCCGCCGACGACCGCGACCTCAGGCTGCTGCTTTCCAACGCGCTCGCCTACGTCAACCCCAGCTACTACGAGGGCTTCGGCCTGCCGCTCCTTGAGGCGATGGCCAGCGGCTGCCCGGTGATCGCCGCCAATGCCGGGGCGATGCCCGAGGTGGCGGGCGACGCGGCGATCCTCTTCCAACCCGGCAATCCCGAGGCGCTGGCCGAGGCGATCCGCCGGGTTTCCGACCTGCGCCTGTCGAGCCGCCTGGTGATGAGCGGCTACGAACGCATCGAGGCGTTTTCCTGGGACGGCATCGCCGCGGCGGTCCGCACCGCGCTGGAGGAAATCGCCGATGGGCGCTGAGACCCCGAAGGTTCTCCTTACCCTGCACCCGCCGGAAGGGGTCAACGGCCAGTTCGGCGGGCCGTCGCGGCGCGTCGCGGCCACTGCCGCGGCGCTGCGCCGCCTCGGCGTGGATGCGCAGGTGACGCACGGCAACGCGGCGGAAGGCGGGCCGTGGGACGTGGTGCACGTGCACAACATCTGGACGCCGGAGGAGGCGCTGGCGCAGGTGCGCCACTACCGCCCGCTGGCGCGCAGGCTGGTGTTCTCGCCGATCTACCTCGACCAGTCGGAGTTCGTCGTCAGCGTCGGGCTGACCAAGCTCTACGGCGCGGTGCCGACCCTGGCGGAAGCCGCCGCCCTGCTGCCCGCGATGGTGCAGCGCCTGCACGGCATCAACCCCGGCCTGGAGCACGCCCTGCAACTCATCGCGCCGGATTACCACGGCTGCCTGCGGCAGATTCTCGATACGGTGGACCACGTGGTCTTCCTCTCCGAGCACGAGAAGGCGGCGATGTCGGAGGTGGAGGCGGCCGCATGCCCGAGCTCCATCGTGCGCAACGCCGCGGGGGACGACTGGCTCGATGGCGCGGACCCGGACGCCTTCCGCCGCGCCTACGGGCTCGACCGCTACGTGCTGTGCGTCGGCAGCCTGGAGCCGCGCAAGAATCAGATGACCCTGGCCGCGGCCTGGCATGCCGAGCCGGTGCCGCTCGCCCTGATCGGCGCGGGCGCGGATGCCGGCTACATCGACATCGTGCTGCGCCGTCTGCGCGGCGACTGGATCGCCACCGGACACCTCTCCGACGATGCGTTGCTCGCCTCCGCCTATGCCGGGGCGGAGGCCTTCGTGCTGCCCAGCATCGCGGAGGGCGCGCCGCTTTCCGCACTTGAGGCCGGGGCCGCCGGGGTGCCGCTGGCGCTGAGCGACCGTTCGTCGGAGCGGGAGTACTTCGGCGACCTCGCGGTCTATTTCGACCCCACGGATGCGGCGGCGATCCGCGCCGCGGTGCACGCCGCGATGGATCGCGGGCGCGACCCGGCCTACCGGACCGCGTTGCGCGACTTTACGCGGCAGACCTATTCCTACCAGCGGCTGGCGACGGCCCTGAGCGATATCTATGCCGGTCCGGCGGCCTCGGATGCCGCCGAAAAGGGAGAAGACAGATGAGCGTATCCGTACTGGACGAGGACTTCCGCGACCGCGACGTCTGCATCGTCGGCCTGGGCTACGTCGGCCTGACCCTGGCGATCGCGATGGCCGAGGCGGGGTTCCGCGTCACCGGAACCGAGGTGCGCACCGAGGTGCTGGAGTCCCTGCAAGCCGGGCGCGCGCCGTTCTTCGAGCCGGGGCTGGAGCAACGCCTGATGCGCAATCTCGAGGAGGGACGCTTCCGGGTGTTCGCGCGCATCCCCGAGGATTGCGGCGCGCGGGTGTTCATCCTCACCGTCGGCACGCCGCTCGGACCGGACGGCCGGGTCCGCCTGGACATGATCCGGCGGGCCGCCCATGAGGTGCGGGAGCGGTTCGGACCCGGCGCCCTGGTGATCGCGCGCTCCACCGTGAAGGTCGGCACCACCCGCAAATTCGTCGCCCCGATCCTCGACGAGGCGGGCATCGACTACGACCTCGCGTTCTGCCCGGAGCGCACCGTGGAAGGCCAGGCGCTGCAGGAGCTGCCGGTGCTGCCGCAGATCGTCGGCGGGGTCACGCCGCGCGCCTGCCTGCGGGCAAGCCAGCTTTTCCAGAATCTTACCGCCACCGTGGTGCGGGTGCGCGACCTGGAAACCGCGGAGATGATCAAGCTGGTGGACAACACCCAGCGCGACATGATCTTCGCCTATTCCAACGAGATCGCGCGGCTGTGCGACGGCATGGGGATTTCCGCCTCCGAGGTCATCGCCTCGGGCAAGCTCGGCTATCCGCGCCACCATCTGTTCAAGCCAGGCCCGGTGGGCGGGCCGTGCCTGTCCAAGGATTCCCATATTCTTCTGGAGAGCGGCGCGGAGTACGGCGTGGAGGCGGAGATCACCCGCGCGGCCCGCCTGCTCAACGAGCGCCAGCCGGAGGAAGTGGCGGCCTGGCTGGGTAAAGCCTGCGCCGTTGCAGGCATTCCCGCCGCGGCGGAGGTTGCGGTGTGCGGTCTCGCCTTCAAGGGCCGCCCGCCCACCGACGACCTGCGCGGCACCCCGGCGATTCCCTTGATCGCCGGGTTGAAGCGCGCCTTCCCCGAGGCGCGGCTGCGCGGTTATGATGCGATGGTTGCGGCGGCGGAGATTGCCGGCCTGGGGCTTTCCCCCTGCGCGACCCTGGAGGAGGCCTTCGCGGGCAGCCATCTGGTGGTGCTGCAGAACAACCATCCGCAGTTCGCGGCGATGGACCTGGCCGGTCTGGCGCGCGCGATGGCGCGTCCGGCCATGGTTTACGACTTCTGGAACAATTTCCAGGCCCATGATTTGCGGCTGCCCGAGGGCGTCTCCTACGCGGCGCTGGGCAGCCACGGGCTTTTGCAGATGCCCACGGCGCGCTGAACGCGGGCCGGAGACGATCGGAGGAGCATAGAACATGCGTATACTGGTGACCGGCGCGGCGGGCTTCATCGGCGGCTACGTGGTGGCCGAGCTGCTGAACCGCGGCCATCACGTGGTGGGGCTGGACAACTACTCGAAATACGGCCTGATCCACCGCGCCCACGACACCCATCCGCACTACACCCTGGTGGTCGGCGACGCCAAGGACGAACGCCTGATGCGCCGTCTCGCCGCGGATTGCGACCAGATCGTCGCCGGCGCGGCGATGATCGGCGGCATCACCTACTTCCACCGCTATGCCTACGACCTTCTGGCCGAGAACGAGCGCATCCTCGCCGCCACCTTCGACGCCGCGATCGAGGCGCACAAGGCGGGCGGGCTGGAAAAGATCACCGTGCTCAGTTCCTCCATGGTCTACGAGAGCGCCGAGACCTACCCGACCCCGGAAGGCGCGGAGAAAATCTCGCCGCCGCCGGTCAGCACCTACGGCTTCCAGAAGCTCGCCTGCGAGTATTTCGCACGCGGCGCACACGAGCAGTACGGCCTGCCCTATACCATCGTGCGTCCGTTCAACTGCGTCGGCGTGGGCGAGGGCCGCGCCCAGGGAGCCGAGGTGGTGCTGAGCGGCAACGTGCAGCTGGCGATGAGCCACGTTCTGCCCGACCTCGCCGCGAAGGTGCTGAAAGGGCAGGACCCCCTGGTGATTCTCGGCGAGGGCAATCAGGTGCGCTGCTACACCCACGGCACCGACGTGGCGCGGGGCATTGCGCTGTGCGCCGAGAGCGCCGCCGCGCTCAACCAGGACTTCAATATTTCGACGCCCCGCGCCACCACGGTGCTGGAACTGGCGCGCCTGGTCTGGGACGAGGTGCATGGCGGCAAGGTGCCGTTCCGCTACGAGAGCGATACGCCGTTTCCTCATGACGTGCAGTACCGCCTGCCCTCCACCGAGAAGGCGAAGCGCCTGCTCGGCTTCGAGGCGCGGGTGCCGCTGGAGGACAGCGTGCGCGAGGTGGTCGCCTGGATCAAAGGCGAGATCGAAGCCGGGCGCTTCTGACGCCGTTTCACAACGTCTTGCCAGGGAAGGGCCGCCGCCGATGCCGACCTTGTACTACTGCGATCCGGGGCTGATGACCGATCTCGGCCACCACGCGGCGACCTGCCGCGAGGTGACGGCGGTGTTCCGCGCGAAGGGTTGGGATGTGCAGGTCTACCTGCACCGCCAGACGCAGAAGCCGCTGCTCGCCGAACTGGAGGGCTGGCCCTATTTCCGCGCCCACACCTATACCAGTTATTCCGACGATCCCTTCGCCGCCGAGCTGTTCTCGTTCGATGCGGCGGCCAAGGCGACGCGGGAGGACCTGGAGATGCTGCCGGAGATGGCGTCCGGCGATCTGGTGTTCTGGAACACCGCATCGGCGCCGCACATCGCCGCCCTCGGCGCATGGCAGGCGGAGCGCTTTTCCGCCGCGTCCTCGCCGGCGATCTTCGTGGAGCTCGGCAAGCACCCCGGCTGGTCGCCGGGCGCCCCGGTGACCTCGCAGGAGCCGGGGCTGTTCCGCTATGCGGCGCGGCGCATCGATGCGGACGCGGGGCGGCGCTTCCATTGCCTCGCCTTCGATCCGCGCATGGCCGAGGCCTACGCCCTGCTGCTGGAGCGCCCGGTCCACGCGTTGACCCCGCCGCGCAGCGCCGCCGAGCCGCGGCGCAGGCGGATGAGCGATCCGCCGACCGTCGGCGTGCTCGGCCACCAGCGCCCGAAGAAGGGCTTCGACCTGATGCCGGAGATCTGCCGTCTGCTGTTCGCCTGCGGCGCCGACGTGCATATCCTCGCCCACAACGGCGCGCCGGAGTCCGCGCTGGAGGCGACGCAGGCGCTGGAAGCGATCGCCGCCGACGACCCGCGCCTCACGGTGATCCACAAGACCGCCGACGCGCAGATGTGGGACCGCCTCTACGACGCCATCGACCTGTTGCTTCTGCCCTACGACCCGGCGGTCTACCGCGCCAACTATTCGGCGGTGCAGGTGGAGGCGCTGTGCCGCGGCATCCCCTGCGTCGTGCCCGCGGACACCGCGCTCGCCGCGACGCTGGAGGAGAGCGGCGGCACCGGCACCGTCTTCGCCGAGTGGACGCCGGGGTGCATCGCCGATGCGCTGCTGCGCGCGCTTGCCGGATTCGACGATTTTGCGGAGCGGGCCTATGCAGCCGCCCTGGAGTGGAACGCGCGCTCCGGGGCGCGCAAGACCGTGCAGGAACTGCTCGATCTCAGGGAGAAGGAGGTCCAGGCGCCATGAAGGTATTGTTCTCCAATCCGCCGTGGTGGGTTTCCCACCGGCCGCTCGACCTGCTGCCCGCCGAACGCCTCGGCCTGCGCCGCGCCGGAGTGCGCGCCGGGTCGCGCTGGCCGTTCACCAGCACCTGGCAGTCGACGCCGGATAATTTCCGGTTCGGCGACTATCTGCCCTATCCCTTCTTCATGGGCTATGCCGCCACCTATGCGCAGAAATACGCCGGGGCGGAGATCACCCTGCGCGACAGCGTGGCGCTGAAGGAAAGCTACGAGAGCTATTTCCGCTTCCTCGACGCCAACCGCTTCGACTTCATCGTGATCGAGAGCGCCACCCCCAGTTGGGACCACGATTCCCTGCTGATCGCCCGCATCGCCGAGCGCTATCCGCAGATGAAGATCATCGTCACCGGGCCGATTTCCAGCATCGGGGCGAAGATGCTGCGCGAACACCCGGTGCACGCCCTGATCAAGGGCGAATACGAGAAGGGCCTGGTGCGCGTGCTCGGCGGCGAAAGCGGGGTGATCCCCCACGACCTGCTCACCCGCGAGGAGATGAACGCCGCACCCTATCCCTATTTCGACGGGACGATCGCGCACCGCTATTACGACGCGATGAAGGGCTCGACCTTTCCCCAGGCGCACATCTGGACCAGCCGCGGCTGCCCCTACAAGTGCATCTTCTGCGTCTGGCCGGCGACGATGACCGGCAACGACCCGGACGGCGAGAGCGCCCGCAAGGTCCGCCAGTATTCCCCCGACTACGTGGAGGGTCTGGTGCGCGGACTGGTGGAGAAATACGGCTACAAGTCGATCTATTTCGACGACGACACCTTCAATCTCGGCACCCGCCACACCGAGGCGATCAGCGAGGTGATGGGGCGCATCGGCATTCCGTGGGCGGCGATGTGCCGCGCCGACACGGTGCGCATGGAAACCTGGAAGGTGATGCGCGACAACGGCTGCTACGGCGTCAAGCTCGGCTTCGAGAGCGGCAGCCAGCACGTCGTCGATACCATCGTCAACAAGCACCTGGACCTGGAATACGCGCGCACCGTGGTGGCGGAGCTGAAGCGCCTCGGCGTTTCGGTGCACGGCACCTTCACCTTCGGCCTGCCGGGAGAGACCCGCGAGCAGCAGATGGAGACCCGGCGCTACATCGATTCCCTCGGCCTCGACACCCACCAGGAGTCCGGCTGCGCCGAGATCGAGGGCACGCCGCTGCACACCCTGAGCCAGGGCGGCACCCTGGCGAAGTATTCGGGCGCGGCCATCGACGAGGACTACGACCACGACGCCGACGGCAAGGCGAAGTGGCGCAGGCTGACCGAGGAGATGCGCAAGGGCGGAGCGGGCGCATGAAACCGGGGCGAGGGGAGGGGGTCGGCGTTCTGGTGTGGGTGCCCTACCGGCCCCTGGTCGCGGCGTATCTGCCGCTCGCCCGCGACCTCGCCGAGGCCGGGCACCGCGTCACCGTCGCGGTGCGCAGCGGCATAGACCTTTCGGCGTTTCCCGCCGCGCTCGCCGAGGGCCTCGACATCCGCTCCGTGGAGCGGCCGGAGCTGCCGAAGATCGAAGGCATCCAGGTGTTCGTCTCACGCGACGAGCACATGCACTGGGCGCCGCCCGGGGCGCGCCGCGTCTGCCTGTTCCATTCCCTGCCGGAGGAGCCGCCGGGGCTTTACTCCTTCCCCGATTTCTTTCGCCGCAAGAGCGCGCTGGCGGCGGAGACCGACTACCTGATGCTGGCGCGCGTCGACGATGCGGGCCTGCATGCCGACGCGGTGCGCTCCTGCACCGACGGGGTGTTCCCGGTGGGGATGCTGGCCGGGCGCGGGCGCTTCTTTCAGGCGGTGCCGTTCGGCTATCCCAAGATCGACCACATGGCGCGGCTGCGGCGGCCGCCCGCGGCCGCGCCGCGGGTGGTCTACAGCCCGACCAACCTCACCATGACCGACAGCCGCATGCGCGAGCATGGCGCCCGCATCATCGCGGCGCTGCTGGATGCCGCGCCGGACCTCACCGTGGTGTTCCACCCGTTCCCCAACGACGTCAACCGCGCCGCCTCCCGCCGCATGCTTGCGGATCTGCCGGATCTGAGCCGCGTCGTCGTCGACGAGAGCGCCTACAACCTCGCTTCGTCGCTGGATGCGGCGCTGCTGGTCACCGACCTGTCGTCCTCCGCCCTGAGCTTCACCCTCGCCCTGCTGCGCCCCCACGTCACCGTCGATTTCGACCGTCCCGGCGGGCCGGAGCCGGAGGTGCGTCCGCTGGGGTATCACGTGCGTTCGCCCGAGGCGCTCGCCGCCGCCGTGGCCGATGCGTTGCGCCCGG
>JBFWJB010000121.1:0-8645 GCA_050253435.1 Rhodospirillaceae bacterium | reverse complement strand
CGTGTGCTCTTCCGATCTCGCGTTCGTCCTCGCCTCCGGCACCCACGCGCTCGCCGAGCCGCGCGCCGTCGCGGTGGCGAAGATCGGCGCGCTCGCCGCCGACTGCGTCGCCCGAGCCATCGGCCGCGCCGTGGTTCTGGCGGAGAGCGCGGGGGCGTTCGTCAGCTGGCGGGAGCGGTTTCGCGCAGGCGGGTGAACTCCCGCAGGTCGGAGCGGAGGATGCGCTGCAGCTCCGCCATGTTGTCGGCGCGGGTTTCCGCGAAAAGGAAGCCGAACACCGGGTAGGCGGCGTAGTCGATGCGGCGCAGTTCCAGCGGCTTTTCGAACCCGGCAAGGAGGGCGTCGTAGTCGAAAGCGGAGATTTTCTCCGCGGCGTATCCGGTGGAGTTGTCGAGCACCACGATGCTGTGGACGGCGGTGTCCGCCGTATCCAGGATGCGCGTCCAGTCCGGCTTTTCCCCCTTGAAGTAGAGAAGGTAGGGGTTGATGCCGTGGGCGAGGGAGGTGACGTCCGCGGTGGTGCACCAGCCGCCGAAGCGCATCGGGTTGACCTCGATGGGGAGCAGCGCGCCCGTGGCGGTGCGGCGCAGTTCCACATGCACCGGGAAGGACCGGCTGCCGGTGACCGCGCCGATGCGCGCGAGAAAGCCGGTGAGCGCCGCGAGGTTGTCGCGGACGATCGCCTTGGAAGTGAGGTAGACCCGGTCGCCGACATCGTCGGCGGAGGAGAACATGTGCCGGTAGACGCCGAGGACCACGGGTGCGCCGTCCGCGTCGAAGTAGGCATCCACCGCGAACTCCTCGCCCTCGATGCACTGTTCGATGAGGAAGGTGCCCGCGTCCAGCACCGACGCGGGGTAGAGCCCGCGCACCTTTGCGATGTCCGCCGCGATAGCGGCGACGGCGGCGCGCCAGCCGGCGGGGGTGTCGACGCGGTGCACCCCCATGCTGAAGAAGCCGACCGACGGCTTGACGACGCAAGGCAGGGGAAGCGTTTCCGGGTCGATCTGCGCCAGGTCGGCGAAGGGGACGGCGCGGAAGAAGAAATCCGGAAACAGCGGCCGGGTGATCTCTCGGAACTTCGCCTTGTCCTTGAACGCGTCGATGGCGGCGCGCAGCGGCGCGAAGACGGAAGAGCCGTCCAGGCGTCCGATGGCGTTTTCCGACGTCATGTAGAGCGGCGTCGCCGTGCCGCGCCCCGCGAGGGCGTCCGCCTCGGCGATCAGGCGGGTGCCCGGCAGCAGGCCGATCTCCCTTGCCGCGGGGGTGTCGACCACGGGAATGCCGTGTTCCTTCACCGTGGTTTTGAAAAAGTCGGAGACATAGGGGCGGTCGACGAAAAACATTGCGGGGCTCCATGACGAGGAGTCCCACGCCTAACCGCATCGCCGGGGTTTGTCTATCCCGTTACCCCAGGTACTTGCCGATATCCACCGCGTCCACCTGTTCCGGGCGGAGGTGTTGTTCCGCGTACTGGCGGTAGACGCCGGAGGTGAGGAAGAGGTCGAAGATCTGCGGGTCGATGTGGCCGTCCTTTTTCATGAACGACATGATCTTCACCGCCTCGGAGAGGGGTTTCGGCGTCTTGTAGGGCCTGTCGGCGGCGGTGAGCGCCTCGAAGATGTCGGCGATCGCCATGATCCGCGCGGGCACCGACATCTGGTCGCCGGTGAGGCCGTTGGGATAACCGGTGCCGTTGATCTTTTCGTGGTGGCCGCCTGCGAACTCCGGCACGTCGCGCAGCTTCTTGGGGAAGGGCAACTGCTTGAGCATGCGGATGGTGACGACGATGTGGTCGTTGATCTTGGCGCGTTCCTCGTCGGTGAGGGTGCCGCGCCGGACCGCGAGGTTGTAGAGCTCGCCCATGTCGTAATGGCCGGTCTTGTGGTCCGCCCGGTCGGCCAGAAGGTGTTCGGTGCCCGGCGTGGCGCACAGCTCCGGCGCCGCCTTGACGCGGTTGGTTTCCTCCCACGACAGGCCGATGGTGCGGTCGAAGGTGCGGGTGAAGGTGCGCGCGCCGATCTCTTTCAGCCGGGCGATCTTGTCGTCGGCCATGAACTCGCCGCCGAGGTTGCAGTCCGCGACGAAGGCGTAGTCGCTTTCCAGCGCCGCGATCTCCGCTTCCAGCGCCGCCTCGGCGGCGGCGGCGTTTTCGCCCGCGAGCTTGCGTTCGAGGCAGCGGATTTCCGCATCGCGGCGCAGCACCTCGAAGCGGGTGCGCACCTCGTGCAGGCGGTCGCAGATGGTTTCCAGCTTGGTGGACTTGTCCACCACGTATTCCGGCGTCGTTACCTTGCCGCAGTCGTGCAGCCACCCCGCCAGGTGCAGGGCGTACCAGGTGTCTTCGTTGAGGGTGAAATCGGCGAACGGGCCTTCCGTCTGCTCCACCGCCGCCTTGGCGATCATGTTGGTGATTTCCGGCACGCGCTGGCAGTGGCCGCCGGTATAGGGGGATTTTTCGTCGATCGCGCCGGCGATCAGCTTGATGAAGGAGTCGAGGAGCGCCCGCTGCGCATCCAGCAGTTGGCGGTTGTCGATGGCGATCGCCGCCTGGCTCGCCAGCGCCGCGATGACCGGCTTCACCGTCTCGCCGAAGGGCACCACTGCGCCTTTTTCGTCGCGCGCGTTGATCAGCTGCAGCACGCCGACCACCTCGCCTTCCGGCGTCATCAGCGGCACCGTCATGAACGAGGTGGAGCGGTAGCCGGTGCGCGCGTCGAAGGCGCGGGTGCCCGCGAAGTCGAAGCCTTCGGCGTGGTAGGCGTCGTCGATGACGACGATCTCCTTGGCGAGGGCGGCGTGGCTCGCCACGTTCTTGTGGTTGGGTTCGCCGCTTTCCGGGTCGAACAGGCGCACGCAGGGGAAGTTGATCGGCTGGCCGGTGGTGCCGCCCATGGCGATGGCGAGGGTGTCGTTGCGGATGATCTCGAAGCAGAGCGTGTCGTCGTCGCTCATCAGGTAGAGGGTGCCGCCGTCGGCGTCGGTGAGGCTTTTCGCCTCGAGCAGCAGGGTTTCGAGCAGGCGGTTGCGGTCCCGTTCGGAGGACAGCGCAATTCCGAGTTCGACAAGGCGGCACAACAACCGCTCGTCGGCCGGAGACCCCGAGAACGTTCTGTCCATGGCGACCCTCGCGTCGGTGCGGGACGATTTCAACGAATGATCGTATCACACCCGGCTTCGCATTGGTACGCCACGTCTTTTAGGGTTTTTATGACAGCCTGCCACTTGACGCTCAGGCGGGAAAACGCCCTTATGAAGCGGGGCGCGCTTCACGCCCGGACCACGCGAAGGGAACCAACATGCCGTTTTCCTCCTTGCGGGATTTCATCCGCCGCCTGGAAGCCGAAAACAAGCTGGTGCGCGTTGCCGCGCCGGTTTCGCCGGAGTTGGAGATCACCGAGATCCAGACCCGCCTGCTGGCCGAGGGCGGCCCGGCGGTGCTGTTCGAAAACCCGGTGCGCGCCGACGGCGCGCCCTATGGCGTTCCGGTGCTCGTCAATCTGTTCGGCACCGTGGACCGCGTCGCCATGGCGATGGACCGCACCCCTGCGGAACTGCGCGAAGTGGGGGAAACGCTGGCCTTCCTCAAGCAGCCGGAGCCGCCGGGCGGCCTGCGCGAGGCGCTCTCGATGCTGCCGCTGGCGAAGACGGTGTTCGCGATGCGGCCGAAGGAGGTCTCCCGCGCGCCCTGCCAGGAGGTGGTGCTGACCGGCGAGGAGATCGACCTCTCCGCCCTGCCGATCCAGACCTGCTGGCCGGGCGAGCCCGCGCCCTTGATCACCTGGCCGCTGGTGGTCACCGGCGGGCCGAAGGAGGACGGGCGCGAGGTGTTCAACCTCGGCATCTACCGCATGCAGGTGATCGCCCGCGACGCCACGATCATGCGCTGGCTGAAGCACCGCGGCGGCGCGCAGCACTACCGCCGCTGGAAGGAAACCGGCCATGCCGAGCCGATGCCGGTGGCGGTGGTGATCGGCGCCGATCCGGGGACCATCGTCGCGGCGGTGACGCCGGTGCCGGAGAGCCTGTCCGAATACCAGTTCGCCGGGCTGTTGCGCGGCAAGCCGGTGGATCTGGTGGCGTGCAAGACCGTCCCGCTCAAGGTGCCCGCCGAGGCGGAGATTATCCTCGAAGGCCATGTGCTGCTGGACGAAATGCGCGACGAGGGGCCCTATGGCGACCACACCGGCTATTACAACGGCGTCGAGCGGTTCCCGGTGTTCCGGATTTCCGCGATCACCCGGCGCAAGGACCCGATCTACCTGTCCACCTTCACCGGGCGGCCGCCGGACGAGCCCAGCATTCTCGGCGAGGCGCTGAACGAGGTGTTCGTGCCGCTTCTCATCCAGCAGTTTCCGGAGATCGTCGATTTCTGGCTGCCGCCGGAAGGGTGCTCCTACCGCATTGCGGTGGTGTCGATCAGGAAGGGATACCCCGGCCACGCCAAGCGGGTGATGATGGGGGTGTGGTCGTTCCTGCGGCAGTTCCTCTACACCAAGTTCGTCATCGTGGTGGACGACGACATCGACGTCCGCGACTGGAAGGACGTGATGTGGGCGATTTCCACCCGCATGGACCCGGTGCGCGACACCCTGCTGGTGGAGAACACGCCGATCGACTACCTCGACTTCGCCTCCCCCGAATCCGGCCTCGGCGGCAAGATGGGCCTGGACGCCACCAACAAGCTGCCGCCGGAGGTGAAGCGCGAATGGGGCAGGAAGCTTGCGATGAGCGACGACATCGTCGAGCGGGTGAACCGCAAATGGGCCGACTACGGCCTGCCCGGCTCGGGCAAGCCGATCTGGAAAGGGAGCGGCAAATGAGCGAAGCGGGGCTGAACCGGCTTGAGGATGTGCTGAAACTCGCCCGCGCCTGCGGCGCGGATGCGGCGGATGCGGTCTACGGCGACGGCCGTTCGCTCAGCCTGGCGGTGCGCAAGGGGCGGCTGGAAAAACTGGAGCGCGCCGAGGGCGCGGAGATCGGCCTGCGCGTCTTTCTCGGCCGCCGCGCCGCGCTGGTGTCCACTTCGGATTTCTCCGCCGCGTCGCTCAAGGAACTGGCGGAGCGCGCCGTGGCGATGGCCCGCGTGATGCCGGAGGACCCCTTCGCCGGGCTGGCCGATCCCGAGCAGTTGATGCGCGGCGCGCTGCCTGAATGCGATCTCTGCGACCCTGCCGAGGCCACGGAGGACGCGCTGATCGCCGCGGCGCACGCTGCGGAGGACGCGGCGCTGGCGGTCGCGGGCGTTTCCAACAGCGAAGGGGCGGAGGCTTCGGTGTCGCGCTCCGAGATCGCGCTCGCCGCCAGCAACGGCTTTTCCCGCGGCTACCTCAGCAGCCATGCGGCGCTCTCCGTCTCGGTGCTGGCGGGCGGCGCGGACGGCATGGAGCGGGACTACGACTCCGCGGTCGCGGTCTACCGCGCCGACCTGCCCGCGCCGGAAAGCCTGGGTCGCGCCGCCGGGGAACGCGCGGTGGCGCGCCTCGGGGCGAGAAAGGCGGCCTCGGCGACCTTGCCGGTGGTGTTCGACCCGCGGGTGTCGCGCTCGCTGCTCTCCCACTTCCTCGGCGCGGTCAACGGCGCCTCGGTGGCGCGCGGCACCACCTTCCTCGCCGAGGCGATGGGGGGGATGGTGTTCGCGCCCGGCGTTTCCATCGTCGAGGACCCGCACCGCGTGCGCGGCCTGCGCTCGCGGCCGTGCGACGCCGAGGGCCTGCCCACGGCGCGCCGCGCCCTGATCGACGGCGGGCGGCTGACCTCCTGGCTTTTGGATTTGCGTGCGTCGCGGCAGCTCGGCCTGCCGCCCACCGGGCACGCTGCGCGCGGCATCGGCTCCGCGCCGTCGCCCTCGGCGGCCAACGTCGCGCTGCTGCCGGGCGCGGTTTCCCCCGCCGCGATGATCGGCGGGATCAAACGCGGGCTCTACGTCACCGAACTGATCGGCTCCGGCGTCAACGGCGTCACCGGCGACTATTCGCGCGGCGCCGCGGGCTTCCTCATCGAGAACGGCGAAAAGACCTCGCCGGTGAACGAGGTGACGATCGCGGGCAACCTGCGGGAGATGTTCGCCCGGCTGGTTCCCGCCGACGATTGGGTGTATCGCTATGGAATCGATGCGCCGACGGTGTGCATCGACGGCATGACGCTGGCGGGAGCGTAGGCGGCGAGGGGCCGTTTGCGAGGAGACCAGATGAAGAACGACGCGCGGCGGGAATTCCTGCAGCACAGCCCTTTGTTCGCCGGTCTGGACGCGGCGATCCTCGACCGCGTGCTCGCGGTCGCGGTGACGCGGCGGCTGGCGCGCGGCGAAACCCTGTTTCAGAAAGGCGACCCCGGCGACCGCCTGTTCGGCGTGCTCTCCGGGCGGGTGAAGGTGCACACCACCTCTCCCGAGGGCAAGGACGTCACCCTCAACCTGTTCAAGGAAGGCCAGTTCTTCGGCGAGATCGCGCTTTTGGACGAGCTGCCGCGCACCGCCGATGCGGTGGCGATGGCGCCCTGCGAGCTCCTCGTCATCCACCGCCGCGACTTCATGCCCCTGGTCGAGGCCGAGGGCAGGCTCGCCATGCACATCATCCACTTGCTTTGCCAGCGGGTGCGCGCCACCAGCGAAATGCTGGAGGACGCCGCTTTCCTGCCGCTCGAGCAGCGCCTGGCGAAGCATCTGCTGCGCCTCGTCGGCAATTACGGCCAGCCGGTGACGGGCGGCATCGAGATCGGCCTCAGACTGTCGCAGCAGGAACTCGCCCACATGATAGCGACGACCCGCGAAAGCGTGAACAAGCAGTTGCAGGCCTGGGCGCAGGCGGGGTGGATCGACCTGCAAAGGAGCCGCGTCACCGTCATCGATGTTGCAGCCCTGGAAGCGATTCTCGAAAACGCTTGACCCTGGCCCACCTGGGCGTCGCGGTGAGGGTTCTCAGGTGCGATAAGTTCGTGCGCAATGCCGTCATGGCCATACCCCTTTGCTTCGGGTCGATGCGCCGTCCGGAGGGACCGGCGTTCGGGGTTGAGAAAAAAGGGCGGCGGGTTGCCCCGCCGCCGTCCAGTTTCGGGGAGGAAGCCCCGTCCCGCGTCAGGCCGAGCGCACCTTGGCGAGGAAGGCATCGACCACGCCGCGCAGCTGGTCCGCCTGGCGCGAGACCTCTTCCGAAGCGGTCAGCACGTCGCGTGCCGAGGCTCCGGTCTCCTGTGCCACCACGCTTACCGTGCCGATGCTGCGGGTGACTTCGTCGGTGCCGTTGGAGGCTTCCTGCACGTTGCGGGCGATCTCCTGGGTCGCGGCGCCCTGCTCCTCCACCGAGGAGGCGATGGTGGCGGAGATCGCATCCAGGTCCTGGATGATCTTGGTGATCGCGCCGATCGCATCCACCGCGCCCTGGGTTTCGGCCTGCACCTTGCGGATCTGCTCGCTGATTTCGCCGGTGGCGCGCGCCGTCTGGTTGGCCAGGCTCTTCACCTCGCCCGCGACCACCGCGAAGCCCTTGCCCGCATCGCCGGCTCGCGCCGCTTCGATGGTGGCGTTGAGCGCCAACAGGTTGGTGCGGTCGGCGATATCGGTGATCAGGGTCACCACTTCGCCGATCTGCGTCGCCGCGGCGTTGAGCGCCACCACCTTCTCGTGGGTCTCCTCGACGCGCACCGTGGCCTGACGGGCGACATCGGAGGACTGCGCCACCTGGCGGCTGATCTCGGCGATCGCGTTGTAGAGCTCCTCGGCCGCGGCGGCGACGTTCTGCACGTTCTGCGACGCCTGGGTCGCGGCGGAGGCGACGATGGTGGTCTGCTCCGAGGTCTGCTCGGCCGCCGAAGACATGGTGTTGGCGGTGGACTTCATCGCGTCGGCGGAGCGCGCCACGGTTTCGATGATGCCGCTGATCTCGGATTCCAGGCTGTCGGCCAGCTCGCGCAGGGTGCGCTTGCGCTCGGCTTCCAGTTCCGCCTGGGCGCGGGCGTCGCGTTCCTTGGCTTCCAGCAGATTGGTCTGGAACACCTTGAGCGCGCGCGCCATGGAGCCGACTTCATCCTTGCGCTCGGTGGCGGAGATTTCGAGAGACAGGTCGCCCTCGGCCAGCGCCGTGGTGTTCTGCGTCAGGGTGTTGACCGGCCGCGCGATGCCGCGGGCGATCAGCATCGTCACCACCACCAGGGTGGCGAGCAACCCGAGACCCATGCCGCCGATCTGCATCGCCTTTTCCCAGAACAGCGCGTTGATGCGGTCGATGTAGATGCCCGAACCGATCAGCAGATCCCAGGTCTTGGTCGCGGCGATGTAGGAGAGCTTGGGCGCAGGCTCCTGCTTGCCGGGGAAGGGCCACATGTACTCCACGTAGCCCGCCTTCTCCGGATTGTTCACCGCCTTGGCGAATTCCACGAAAATCTTCTTGCCGGTGGGGTCCACCGTGCCGGAGGCGTCGGTGCCGTTGAGCGACGGCTTGATCGGGTGCATCACGATGGTGGCCTTGCGGTCCTGCACCCAGAAATAGCCGTCTTCGCCATAGCGCAGGCCGGAGATGTCGGCCATCGCCTCGGCCTTGGCCTCGGCCTCGGTGAGTTTTCCGTCTTTCCACAGCTGAGCGTAGCGCTCCACTGCAGAGCGCGCGGTGTCGACCAGACCCTGCAGTTCAGTCTTGCGTTCGTTGATC
>JBFWJB010000120.1:0-8667 GCA_050253435.1 Rhodospirillaceae bacterium | reverse complement strand
GCGAACTTCTTGCCGAAGGCGATGTAGGACGCCTTCTGCCCCTCCACCGTTTTGATCGCGTTGCCGTACTTGGTGCCCGCGAAGCCGATGGTGAGGCCGCCGGTCTCGTGGTCGCCGGTGACGATGATCAGGGTCTCCTGCGGATGCTTCTTGTAGAAGTCGTAGACCACCTGCACCGCCGAGTCGAAGGCGACGGTATCGCCGATCGACGCGCCCGGATCGTTGGCGTGGCAGGCCCAGTCGATCTTGCCGCCTTCCACCATCATGAAGAACTGGCCGTTCTGCAGCAGTTCGATGCCCTTTTTGGTGAACTCGGCAAGCGAGATGCTCTCCTCGCCCGCGTCCATGGCATAGGGCAGCGCGTTGCCGTCGGCGCGCACCGGGTTTTCGGCGAACACCTTCTTCGCGCCGGGCTTCAGCGCGGCGAAGGCCTCGCGGCTCTGCGTCACGGTGTAGCCCTTGGCCTTGGCCAGGTCGTAGAAGCTGGTTTTGTCCTTCTTCTTGCCGGTCGGCTCCAGCACCGCGCCGCCCGCGAAGTACTCGAAGCCGCTGTCCAGCATCTGCACGCCGATGGAGTAGTAGTCGGAGCGGCCGGCGGCATGGGCGTAGTAGCCCGCCGGGGTGGCGTGGTCGATCGACACCGAGGTGACGATGCCGACGTTATAGCCCTTGTCGTGGGCGAGTTTGGAAAGCGGCTGGTACTTGACCTTGCCCGCCGGGTCCATGTTGATGACGCCGGAATTGGTCTTGTGGCCGGAGGCCAGGGCGGTCGCCGCGGCGGCGGAATCGGTGATCACCGCGTTGGCCGAGTAGGTGGTGGCCATGCCCTGCACCGGCAGCCTGTCCATGGTCAGGGGCATCACGCCGGGGCGCATGCCCTCCTTGTCGAGGTTGGCCAGATAGAGCGCGGCGGCGTTGCGCTGCGGCATCGCCATGCCGTCGCCGATCATCATGAAGACGTACTTGACCGGTTTCGCCTGCGCCGGAGCGGCAACCGCCAGCGCCGCGGCCAGGCCGGCCGCCCCCAGAAGAAACCCTCTCGTGACCCTGTTCATGTCTTTCTCCACGTGTCAGGACCAAAATGCAGGCGCATCCCCCGGATGCGCCTTTCGCAAATCCTTGTCCGTGTATAGCCGCTACTTCGGGGAGAGAATGGTGACGCTTTGCAGAAAACAGCGGCGCGTTGCGGAGACGATTATTCCGCCGCGGCGGCGGAGCCGCGGCCGTTGCGCACGAGTTCTCCGGGGCGCACGCCATAGCAGCGCACGAAGGCGTCGATGAAGTGGCTGACGTTGGTGTAGCCCACCGCCGCCGCCGCCTCGCTGACCCGCGCGCCGTCGCGTACCAGCATCTCGCGCGCCATCGCCATGCGGTGCCGCCGCAACAGGCCGAACGGCGTATCGCCGAAGATGTTGCGGAAGCCCATCTTCAGCCGTGTCTCGCACACCCCCACCAGCGCCGCAAGCTCGCCCAGTGAGGGCGGATTTTCGTGGCGGGCGAGCAGCGCCTCGCGCGCGCGGATCATCCGCTCCACCTCGCGCGGCGGCATCAGGTCGGCGGGATTGGGGCGCTCCTGCCATTTCAGCGCGCCGAAGGAGAGCGCGAACAGCTCCAGCGCCTTGCTTTTCAGGTAGACGTTGCGCACCGCGCCGCAGTGGCTGCAGTCGCGCAGCGCGCACGCGGCGAGCAGGTGCTCGGCGGAGCGCACCACCCGCACCTCCCGCGCGCCGTCCGCCGCGCCGGTGGCCACGGCGAGCGCCGCGGGCGGCAGGCTGTCGAAATCCGCGCCGAGAATATGCCGCAGCAGCGCCACGTCGATCGCCAGAATCACGGCGCCGCCCTCCGGCAGCGCAGGCAGCGGCCCGTCCCCGCCGGAGAGCAGGGAAACGCAGCTTGCGCCGCCCAAGGCGCAGGGGCGCCCGAGCGGGCACGCCAGAACCACCGCGCGCAGGTTCTGCGCCGCCAGCCGGAAGACGCCGCGCACCGCCGCGCGCGCCGCCACCCCCAGCCAGAACCCTTCGCGCAGGCGCTCGGCGCGCAGCCGCTGCGGGCCGCCGCAACCGGTCTCCGCATCGGCGCACAACAGTTTCATCGCCGCCCCCATCGTCGATTCCGTTTCGGGGCATGGAAATGACGGCCTCGGGTAGCAGCCGCCCATCCAGTCCTGGTAAAGAGCTTTACCGTCAATTGAGAATGAGTATCAAGATCAATTATGCGCATCATCACCCTCGCCGGACCGCCCAGCGTCGGCAAGACCGCCGTCGTCGGGCACGCGATCAAAGCGCTGCTCGCCGCGGGCGGCAAACCCGCCGCGGTCAAGTTCGACACCCGCAGCGCCAGCGACGCCGACCGCCTGAAGCGGGATTTCGGCATCCCCACCCTCAGCGGCCTGTCGGGGTATCTGTGCCCCGACCACTACTTCGTCTCCAACATGGAGGAGGCGATGGACTGGGGCCGCCACCACGGCGCCGACACCCTGTTCATCGAGACCGCGGGCCTGTGCCTGCGCTGTGCGCCGCACATCGAGGACATTCCGGCGGTCACCGTGGTGGACTGCCTGGGCGGCTTCGACGTTCCGGCGAAGATGGGGCCGATGCTCTCCTGCGCCGATCTGGTGGTGGTGACCAAGGGCGATCTCGTCTCCCAGGCGGAGCGCGAGGTGTTCGTCCACGGCCTGCCGAAGGCCGCGCCGCGGGCGGAGATCGTGCCGGTCAACGGCCTCACCGGAACCGGGGTGCGGGCGCTCTTGCGCTGGCTGGCGCGGCGGCCCGACCGCGAGGCCGCGGCGACGGCGCGGCTGCGCCACGACATGCCCGCCTCGATCTGCTCCTACTGCACCGGCGAGCGGCGGATCGGCCGCGTCTACCAGACCGGCAACGTGCAGAAGCTCGACTGGAGGGCGGAACGATGAGCCTGCAAAGCCTCTCCATCCTCGCCGGGCGCGGCCGCGACGGCGGCGACGAGGCGATCCGCCGCATCGACCTCGCCCCCGGCGACACGCTCGCGGTGGTCGGCCCCACCGGCTCCGGCAAGAGCGAGCTGCTCTCCGACATCGAACAGCTCGCCGACGGCGACACGCCTTCCGGGCGGCGCATCCTGCTCAACGGCGAAACGCCGCAGCGCATTCCCCTCGGCCTGGTCGCCACCTTGTCGCAGCGCACCAACTTCGTCATCGACACCGACGTGTCCAGCTTCGTCACCACCCACGCCGCCTGCATGGGCAAGGTGGCGGAGGACTGGCCGGGCACGGTGCTCGGCCTCGCCAACCGCCTGTGCGGCGAGCCGATCCGCCGCGACGACCCGCTGCAGGGGCTGAGCGGCGGCCAGACCCGCGCCCTGATGATCGCCGACATCGCCCTGATTTCCGATGCGCCGGTGATCCTGCTGGACGAACTGGAGAACGCGGGCATAGACAAGCACGCGGCGATCGCCGCCCTCGCCGACCGCGGCAAGATCATCCTCACCGCCACCCACGACCCGGTTCTGGTGCTGATGAGCCGCCGCCGCGTGGTGATGTGCGGCGGCGCGATGTCGCGCCTCTACAGCCTCGACGCCGCCGAAATCCTTTGGAAAGGGAGCCTGCGCGAACTCGACGCTGTGTTCCAGACCGCGCGCGAGGCCCTGCGCAGCGGCGCACGCCTGACCACGGAGGGTATTCCATGCCGCACGTAATCTGCTTCGCCACGCCGCCGATGCTCGCCCGCCGCCTGCGCCAGGACATCGAGACGGCGTTTCCCGACCATCGCCTGTCGCCGCCCGCCACCCACCTGGAAATGTTCGAGGCGGCGCACGGCTTCGCACAGCCGGGCGGCGAACCGGCGGAGATCACCATCTCCGCCTATCCGCAACTGCTGGAACGCATCTGGCATGACGGCGCCCCCGCCGCCGACCTCTCGGGGCTGAACGTGCCGCCGCTGCGCCGCGCCTGGACCGACCTGGGGCTGACACCGCCGGCGCCTGCGGTGCGCATCGTCGCGGTGGTGCCCCTGGTGCTGGCGGTACACCGCGACCTTGCGCCGGTGGTCCGCGACTGGGACGACCTCAAGCCGCTCACCCGCGAGCCCGGCACCATCGGCGTGCCGCCCGAGGACACGCCGCTGCCGTTCCTGCTGTCCGCGTTTCTCGGCGCGCGCTGGGGCATGCCGGAGGCCGCTCTGCGCGCCGGGTTCGACCGCGCCAGCCCGCCGCTCGACATCAACAAGCGCGTCTCCCGCGGCGAACTGGCGGTGGGGCTGGTGCCGCCCGCGTTCTGCCGCAGCTTCCGCGAGGGCGAGGCCGCGATGGTCTGGCCGGAGAGCGGCGCGCTCGCGGTGCCGGTGATGGCGGCGGTGTCGCCGGAGGCCCCCGCCTCGTCCTACCGCGCGCTCGCCTTTCTGCTGTCGCGGGAAATGCAGGCGCTGTTCGCCGAAAGCGGCGGCATGGCGCCTGCGGTTCCCGGCGCGCCGGGGTTCGCCGAACTGGACGCTGCGGACTGGCGGATGCTGTGGCCGGGATGGGAGGCGTTCATCGATCTCGGCCGGACGATGACCGCGCAGCTTGCGCGCGACGCGTTTCAAGGGGACCATGACAAGAGGGAAACCGCATCATGAAGAGACTAACCCGCCTTCTCGCCGCCGCGGCATCGCCGCTTGCCGTTGCCGCGGCGCACACCGCCCGCGCCGACGACGCGATCCGCCTGGATACGCTCGCGGTCACCGCGCGCGGCTATGAGACGCCTTTGTCCCAAACGCCGGGCGGCACCGGCGTCGTCACCGAAGAGGACATCTTCCTGGCGAAGAAGGACAGCATCGCCGACGCGCTGGCCACTCTGCCCGGCATCTCCACTTCGGGCGATTCCCAATGGGGCCGCGACGTTTCGATCCGCGGCATGAGCGGCACCTCGATCGTGGTGCTGATCGACGGCAAGCGCATCAACACCGCCACCGACATCAACGCCCGACTCGGTCTGGTCAACCCCATGGACGTGGAGCGCGTCGAGGTGCTGAAGGGACCGGTGAGCGCGCTCTACGGCTCCGGCTCCACCGGCGGCGTGATCAACATCATCACCCGCAAAGGCAAGTTCACCAAGGACCCCGGATACCACGGCCGCCTCGGATTCAGCGCCACCACCAACGGCGCCGGGGCCGACGCCTACGGCAACGTCCACTACGACGGCGAGGACGTCTGGCTGCTCGCCTCCAGCGCCATGCGCGACCACGCCAACTTCGCCAACGGCAACGGCAACGACGTGCCCAACAGCGAATTCCAGGACGCGCAGTTCCGCGTCGCGGGCGGTTTCAAGCCGACCGACCGGCTGACCGTGGAGCTTTCCGCCCTGCGCGCCGACGCCACCGACGTCGGCATTCCCGGCGGCTCCTCCACCCTGCCGTCCACCGCGCGCGTCACCTATCCGCGCACCACCAACACCCTGATTTCCGCCGACGCGACCCTGGACGTGGACGCCGACATCCTGAAGCAGGTCAGCGCCTCGCTGTACTACAACATCATCGAGCGCCGGGTGCGCCTCGACCAGTTGCCCGCGCCGCAAAGCACCATCTACAACTACCTCGAGCCGGCGGCCGACCACGTCACCTTCGGCGGCAAGCTGCAAGGCACCGCGGAGGCGGGCGACCACACCATCGTCGCCGGGTTCGACGGCTGGACCTGGACCATGGAATCGCTGCGCCGCTATTACCGGAAGACCGGCGTGGTGCAAACCGACCACCCGACCCCCGACGCGCGGCAGACCTCGCTCGGCGTCTACGCCGAGGACACCTACGCCCTCTCCCCCGGCTGGACCCTGAACTTCGGCGGGCGCTTCGACCGCATGCACACCCGCAACGCGGACAACGCCACCCTGGCCGGGGTCGGCACCGCCACCGCCGGAGAGGAGGACGACAACGGCTGGAACCTGCACGCCGGCGTCACCTGGGAAATGGGCGGACCGTGGAGCCAGTCCATGCTGGTCGGCTCCAGCTATCGCGCCGCCGACCTGCTGGAGCGCTTCAAGTACATCACGCTCTCCTCCGGCAAGACGGTCTACGGCAACCCCGACCTCAATCCGGAAACCACCCTGTTCGGCGAGTGGGGGCTCGCCTACCGCACGCCGGAGGTGGAGGCCGGCGTACGCGTGTACGCCAACAAGATCTACGACTACATCACCGAAAAGGCGACCACCGCGACCCGCTACGACATGACCAACATCGGCGAGGCGCGCATCCTCGGCGTCGAGATCGACGGCCGCTGGAACTTCGCCCCCAACTGGAACCTGCACGGCGACATCGCCGCCGCCGACGGGCGCGACGAAACCGCCGACCAGCCGCTGCGCACCATAGCGCCGGTCTCCGGCAAGCTGGGCGTCGGCTATGAAAAGAGCGGCTGGTTCGCCAACCTCAACGAACGCATGGCCGCGCCGCAAACCCGCACGCCGTCGGACCTCGACCATGTCGGCGGTTATGCGGTGACCGATATCGCCGCGGGCTACGCCTTCGAGATCGGGGCGACCAAGCACAGGGTCGCCCTCAGCATCGACAACCTGTTCGACGCGCAGTATGAGAACTATCTGACCAACGCCCGCGGCTTCGATTACGCCGAACCGGGGATAACCGCCACCCTCTCCTACAGCATGGAGTTCTGACCATGCGTGCATTCCTGGCCGCCCTGTTCCTCCTTGGGGGCGTCCTGGCGCCGGCGGCGCGGGCGGCATCCCCGGTCGCGCCGCCCGCGCCGCTGGTGATCTACACCGCCACCTCCGCCACCACCGCGCAGGCGCCGCTGTGGGGCGCCATCGCCGACGGCTGGGCCGCGGGGCGCACCCTCGACGTCCGCTATTGGAAGGACCTGGACGACCTGCGCGGCATCATCCTGGCGGGCAAGGGCGACCTCTGGGTCGGCCACCTCGACGGCTTCGCCCAGGCGGCGCGGCGCGGCGCGCCGGTGGTTCTCGCCGCCGTCACCGCGTGGTCGCAGAAGTTCCGCTTCCTCACCCTGGAAGCGGGAGTGAAAACCGCCGCGGCGCTTGCCGCGCACATGGACAAGACCGGCGAGGCCCTGGCGGTGATCCCGCAGGGCAGCCCGGCCCACGCCTTCCTCCAGGCCGAGGGCATGGGCGGCAAGACGGTGCGGATACAGCCGATGTCGCCGCAGCAGGCGGGCCTCAGCCTGGCGCGCGGCGCCGTCCGCCACCTCATGGTGCCGGAGCCCCTCGCCTCCGCGCTGATCGCCAAGTTCCCCGCCCTGCACCGCGCGGGCAGCCTTGCCGACCTCACCCCCGGCGAACCGGCGGGCCTGCCGATGGCGGGGGTGGCGGTGCGCTCCGGCCTGCTTGCCGAGGACCCCGGCCTGGTTTCCGGCCTCACCGCCAAGATGCGCGCCTGGGCGGAGCGCCACCACGGCGACCCGGCGGCGATCCTCGCTGCCCTGCCCGCCGGCACCCGCGCCGCGGTGGGCGAAAAGGTGCTGGCGGAATCCCTGCGCTTCGACCCCCTGCTGGTGGTGACCGCCGCCGATGCGCGCGCGGCGATCCGCCGCGCCCTCGCCGTCACCGACGGCCCGCACCCGGTGCCCGACGCCTTCTTCGCGCCTGCCGCGCCATGACCGCAGTCGTCCTCGCCGCGCTGTTCTTCGCCCTCGGGTATGCCGCCACCGCCGCTTTCGGCGCGGCGATGATGCCGCCGCCGCCGGAGATTCACCGCCGTCTGGCGGAACTGGCGATGGGCGGCGACATCTTCGCCGAGGGCCTGCGCACCTTCGCGCGCGGCCTCGCCGGGGTGCTGCTGGCCAACCTGATCGGGGTTTCCCTCGGCCTCGCCGCCGGGCTGGTGCGCCCGGCGGCGCGCCTCTTCCGCCCGGTGCTCACCGCGCTCAACGCCTGCCCGCCGGTGGTGTGGATCTCCTTCGCCATGGTGTGGATGGGCAGCGGCGGCGGCGTGCCGGTGTTCGTCGTCGCAGCAGCCACCCTGCCGCCGGTGTTCCTCTCCGTCGCCGAGGGGGTGCGCGCCATCGACCCGCGGCTTGCCGCGATGAGCCGCCTCTACCGCGTGCCCCCGATGGCGCGGCTGAAAGGGCTGATCGTCCCCGGCGTATTTCCGTTCTGGCGCGCCGCCTTCGCCTATTCCGCCGCTGCGGCGTGGAAGGTGGCGGCGGTGGCCGAGTTCCTCGGCAGCGCCGACGGCATCGGGGCGCGCATCTACTGGGCCTACCGCCGCCTGGAAATGGCCGACCTCTACGCCTGGACCATCGCCATCGTCGCCTTCGGCATCGCCGTGGACGCGGGCATCGCCCGGCTGCGCCGCGGCAGGCCCCTGCCCCACGAAGGAGGCGCGCCATGAGCCTTTCGCTTTCCGGCGTGCGCAAGGCCTATGACGGCCGCGCCATCCTCGACGGCATCGACCTCGCCGTCGCGGCTGGGGAGAGCGTGCGCCTGGTCGGCCCCTCCGGCCTCGGCAAGTCCACCCTCCTGGAGGTCGCAGCGGGGCTGACCCCGCCGGATGCCGGGCGGGTGGAGCGCCGCGGCCGCGTCGCCATGACCTTTCAGGACGACGCCTTGCTGCCCTGGGCCGACGCCGCGGGCAACCTCGCCTATGCGCTCGCCGCCCTGCCGGACGGACAGGCGCGGGTGCTGCCCTGGCTCGCGCGCTTCGACCTGCCGCCCGCGCTGCGCCCGGCGGAGATGTCGGGCGGCATGCG
>JBFWJB010000119.1:0-8671 GCA_050253435.1 Rhodospirillaceae bacterium | reverse complement strand
CGGCGCGCTCTACGCCGCGGGCGCAATCTGCGGATTCGCCGCCCTCGGCGGCCTGCTCGCCGCGCTGGCCGCGGGCGGCGCGGCGGTCGGCTGGGGATTCCAACTGCAAAGCCCAGCCGTCGTCCTCGTCCTCGCCGTCCTCATGCTGCTGGTCGGGCTCGACCTTTCCGGCGTCCTGCCGATGGGCGGGCTGCCCCCCGCAGTGCAGGCCCGCCTGCCCGCCGCGCGCGGCCCCTTCCTCACCGGGCTGCTCGCCGTCGCAGTGGCCAGCCCCTGCACTGCGCCGTTCATGGGCGCGGCGCTCGGCTTCGCCGCGGTGCAGACGCCGCTGCTCGGCTTCGCGGTGTTCCTCGCCCTCGGCATCGGCTTCGCCCTGCCCTTCGCCGCCCTCGGCTGGGCCCCCGGCCTCGCCCGCCTGCTGCCCAAACCCGGCCCGTGGATGGAGCGCCTGCGCCGCATCCTCGCCTGGCCGATGTTCGCCGCCGCCGCCTGGCTCGCCTGGGTGCTGGCGCAGCAGACCGCGCACGAAGGACTCACCGCCGCCGCGCTGGTCGTCCTCGCCGTCATCCTCTCCATCGCCATGCCCAAGGCGCGCCGCGTCGCCACGCCGGTCGTCGCCGCGCTCCTGGTCTATGCCGCCGTCGCCGTGGAACGCCACCCCGCCGCCCAGGCCGCCGCGGCAAACGCCTATTCCGAAACCCGCCTCGCCGCCCTGCAGTCCGAAAACCGCCCGGTGTTCATCGACTTCACCGCCGCATGGTGCCTCACCTGCCAGGTCAACAAACGCACCACCCTCGCCGACGCCGCGGTGCTGAAAGCCTTCAAAGACAAGAACGTCGCCCGCCTCACCGCCGACTGGACGCAACGCGACCCGGAAATCGGCCAGGCCCTGGCCAAACTCGGCCGCAACGGCGTGCCCGCCTATGCCCTCTACACGCCGGGAAACCCAACCCCCACGCTGCTGCCGGAACTCCTCACCCCCGGTATCGTACTGGACGCGCTTTCCTCGTTGCCTGGAAAGTAAAAACCAGGCCGGGCTCTGCCCGGACCCGCAAGGGGACTCGGTCCCCTTGACCCCATAACTTGTTTTTCGCCGCGCAGCGGCAGACAACACCTCCCGTTGCAAACGCACGGGATTATGGCGCTACGCGCAAAAACAAGAAGTCATGGGGTCTGGGGCCCAAGGCCCCAGCGGGTCCAGGGCGGAGCCCTGGCCTGGTTTTTTCCTACGCCCCGGCCGCCACCCCCGCGCGGGCGAGGACGGCGTGCATCAGGATCGAGGCTCCGGCGGCGAGGTGTTCCGGTTTGGCGTTTTCCGCCTCGTTATGGCTGATGCCGTTTTCGCAGGGAACGAAGATCATCCCCGCGGGTGCGACTTCGGCGATGAAGGTGGCGTCGTGCCCCGCGCCGGAGACGATATCGCGATGGGAGAGGCCGAGGCGCTCCGCCGCGTTGCGGACGAAGGCGACGCAGTCCGGATCGAAGGAGAGCGGCGGAAAGTCGGCGGTGGGGGTGAGTTCCGCGGTGACGCCGGTCTGTTCCGCAATTTCGGCGACGCGGGCGGTGACCGCGGCGGCGAGCGCATCGAGGTTTTCCTGCTCCCAGTGGCGCACGTCGATGCCCATGTCGACGCGGCCGGGGATAACGTTGCGCGAATTGGGGTGGATATGCATGTAGCCGACGGTGCCGCAGGCGTGGCCGCCGGAGGCGAGCGCCGCCGCGTTCACCGCCTCCACCACCCGTGCGGCGGCGAGCAGCGCGTCCTTGCGGCGGCGCATCGGCGTCGGCCCTGCGTGGGCTTCCACCCCGGTCAGGGTGAGGTCGAACCATTTCTGGCCGAGGGTGCCGACGACCACGCCGATGGTCTTGCCTTCGTCCTCCAGCACCGGGCCCTGCTCGATGTGAGTTTCGAAGTAGGCGCCGACCGGGTGGCCGGTGGCCTTGCGGGTTCCGGCGAAGCCGATGCGCGCGAGTTCCGCGCCGACGGTCAGGCCGTGTTCGTCGGTCTTGGCGAGGGTTTCCGCGAGGCCGAGTTTGCCGATGAACACGCCGGAGCCCATCATGCACGGCGGGAAGCGCGAGCCTTCCTCGTTGGTCCAGGCGATCACCTCGAGCGGCGCCTCGGTTTCGATGCCGAGGTCGTTTAAGGTGCGCATCACCTCCAGGCCCGCCATCACGCCGAAGCAGCCGTCGAACTTGCCGCCGGTCGGCTGGGTATCGATATGGCTGCCCATCATCACCGGGGGCAGGCTGGGGTTTTTGCCCGCGCGGCGGGCGAAGATATTGCCGATCTCGTCGATTTCGACGGAGAGCCCCGCCTCTTCGCACCAGCGGATGAACAGCCTGCGGCCCTCGCCGTCGAGTTCGGTGAGGGCGAGGCGGGCGACGCCGCCTTTCGGCGTTGCGCCGATTTCCGCCAGCTCCATCAGGGAGCGCCACAGGCGGTCGCCATCGACCGAGAGGTTGGGCGTGGCGGACAGGGTATGCGACATCTATGCTTGCCTTCTTCGATGCCCCTAGGGCCGGGGCAGACTGACCAGAAACGAGTTGGCCGCCTCGCCTTCCAGGGCGGTCATGTGCTGCTCCGCATCGCGCATATGCTCCAGCATCAGCACGCGCACCTGCTCGGCATCTTCTGCGCGGTAGGCCGCCATCAGGCGGCGGTGGTAATCGACGTTGGCCTCGCTGAACTGCCGGCGTTCCGGCTTGTAGGCCTGTTTCAGGGTCACCAGGTCGCGCAGCATGTCGTTGAGGAAGCGCCCGACGAAGGCGAGCAGCGGATTGGGGCAGGCGTCGGCGAGGATGTCGTGGAAGTCGAGTTCGAGGACGCGCTGGCGCAGCTGTTCCTCCTCGCTTTCCGGGGCGTGGCTGCACGCTGCGATGTTGGCTTCCAGCGCCGCGTATTGCGCCTCGGCGAGGCGTCCGACCACCGCGGCGGCGAGCTCCGGCTCCACCACCTTGCGGATCTGGTACACCCCCGCACCGTCGATGTGGTTGAAATGCAGGAAGTTGCGCAGCATGCGCGCCGCCGGGGCGCTGTCCGCCTGGGCGAGGTAGGCGCCGCCGCCGGGGCCGGTGCGGGTGTAGACCAGCCCCTCCACCTCCAGCGCCTTCAGCGCCTCGCGCACCGTGCCCTTGGAGCAGCCGTAGGTGGCGATGAGCTCGCGCTCGCTGGGCACGCGGTCGCCGGGGTTGAGGCGCTGGGCGACGATCAGGCGCTTCACGTCTTCGACGATGACGTCGGAAAGCTTGGTACGGCGGCGGGGCGGGCGCTGGGGCATCGGAGGCCTGGACACGGAAACTAATTAATATGGATAAATATCATAATTTCTCCAATTTGCATGCAAAAAAGTCCGTTTCATTTTCGCCGTCCTGCAACTTCACCGGGATTTTCCCCTCGTTCCGGTGCATGATCGTCAGGACGGGGGCGCCGTCCAGCCCCCGGGGATCGGCAACGGGGGCGACCATGGCTTCCACGGACACGGCAATGGAGCCGCCTTCCGCGACGCGCTCGCGACAGGACTACATCGACAATCTGCGCTGGAGCGCCATTCTGCTGGTTCTGGCGGTGCACGCGGCCATTCCCTACAGCCACCTCGGCCCCTGGTACGTCTACGATCCGCGGAAACCGTCGCCGTTCGCGTTCCAGATGTTCCTGGCCTTCGAAGCGAACGCCCAGGCCTTCTTCATGGGGCTTCTGTTCTTCCTCTCCGGATATTTCGTTCCCGCATCCTACGACCGCAAGGGAATGAAAGGGTTCCTCCGCGAGCGCTTCATCCGCCTCGGCATGCCCGCGTTTCTGTTCATGATCGTCGTACAGCCGCTGATCGTCTTCTACCTGATGCGGTTGTGGCCGGATGGGTTCTGGCAGGGCTATCTGCACCGCTATCTGCTCACCGTCTATTTCCCGTCAGGCAGCGGTCCGATGTGGTTCACCATCGCGCTGTTGATCTTTTCGTGCGTCTACGCGCTGTTGCGCCGGCTCCACATTTCGTTCCGCCCACCCCTGCCGGAAAATGCCGCCGGCGTGGCGGTCGCCGGTCTCGGTATCGCCGTCCTCGCCTACCTGATCCGCACCGTACTGCCGATCGGCACGTCGGTGCTCAACATGCAGCTCTGCTTCTTCGCCCAGTACATGGCGCTGTTCTGGCTGGGTGCCGTGACGGCGCGGCGGCGCTGGCTCGACCGGCTGCCGGACTGGAGCCCTTGGATGGGCTGGACGGCGGCAGCGGCGGTCCCCGCCGCATGGCTGGCGCTCGTCGCGTTTGCCGGGGTCGGGCGGGGCAACTGGGCCTATCTCGGCAAGGGGACGTGGGAAAGCGCCGCCTATGCGCTGTGGGAATCCCTGGACTGCGTGTTCCTCTGCGTCGCGCTGCTTGCGCTGTACCGCAAGCACCTGAACATTGCCACGCCGCTGACCCGGTTCCTCACCGGCAACGCCTTCGGCGTCTACGTCTTCCACACTCCGATTCTGGTCGCCTTGACGGTGGCGATGAACGGCCAGGACTGGTCTCCGGGGACCAAGTTCGCCCTCACCTTCATCGCCACCACGCTTCTGAGCTTCGGCTTCGTCCATTTCGTAGCGCGCCGGATACCCGGATTGCGTCTCCTTCTGTGACCGGGGTTTACAGAAACACGCCGCCCGAGACCTCGATCCGCTGGCCGTTGATCCACCCGGTCTCGCCGGTGAGCAGCGCAGCGACGGCGCCGCCCACGTCGTCCGGCAGGCCGACGCGGCCGAGCGCGGTGCCCGACGCGATGGCGCGGTTCATCTCCGCATTGTCGCGCACCGCGCCGCCGCCGAAATCGGTCTCGATGGCGCCGGGGGCGATGGCGTTCACCCGGATGTGGCGCGGCCCCAGTTCCTTCGCCAGGTAGCGGGTGAGCACCTCGATGCCGCCCTTCATCGCCGCATAGGCGGAGAACCCGGGCAGGGAGAAACGGGCGAGCCCGCTGGAGAGGTTGACGATGCGCCCGCCGTCCTCGATCAAGGGCAGCATCGCCTGGGTGAGGAAGAAGGCGCCCTTGAGGTGGATGTTCATCAGCTGGTCGAACTGCGCCTCGGTGGTCTCGGCGAAGGGCGCGTTGATGCCGATGCCCGCGTTGTTGACCAGGAAGTCGAAGCTCGTGCGGCCCCAGGTTCCGGCCAGCGCGGCGGCGAGGGCCTGTGCAAAGGCGGGGAAGCCCGCGCTCTCGCCGACGTCGAGCTGCAGGGCCACGGCCTTGCGCCCGAAATCGGCGATTTCCGCCGCCACCGCTTCCGCCTCGGCGCGGCGGCTGTGGTAGGTGAGAACGATGTCCACCCCGGCGCGGGCGAGGTGCAGGGCGGCGTTGCGGCCAAGCCCGCGGCTGCCGCCGGTAATCAGGGCGATCTTGGAGGAGGTCATGGGTGCATCCTTCATGAGTGGCGCATGAAGGAAGGATATAGTGGCGCGCCCTGCTGGATTCGAACCAGCGACCGCTCGCTTAGAAGGCGAGTGCTCTATCCAACTGAGCTAAGGGCGCGGAAACGCTCGCATCAATTCCACTTCGATGCGGCGAAATTGTCGGAATAATTGTTGGGGACGAGGCGGTGGACCTGCGGTTCCTCCACTTCGTAGGCGAGGCCTTCCTTCTCGGCGAAGGCGACCGCGGCCTCGCGGGTGTCGAATTTCAGGCGGACCTGCGCCAGGGTGTCGCCGGAGCCGACCCAGCCGACCAATGGGTCGTTGACGCGCCGTTCCGCCGGTTCGAACTCGAGAACCCATTTCGCGGTATTGCGGCGTCCCGACTGCATCGCGGTCTTGGCCGGTTTGAAGATCCGGGCTTTCGCCATGACGTGTTCCCTTTCCTGATGTTCCCACCCGCGGATGGTCGGGGTGATAGGATTCGAACCTACGACTTTCGGCTCCCAAAGCCGACGCTCTACCAGGCTGAGCTACACCCCGTGGCATGGAAAATATGGGCAACCCCGCCACAAGGCAACGCTTTTCAGGGCTTTGCCGGGACGCCTTCGAGGCGCACCCGGTCGCCCGCCCGGACGCCAAGAGCATCGGCACGCCCGCCGCCGATTTCAAGCACCCAGCGCACCGCAACCGGCGTGGCGATCACGGTTTTGTCGAAGGGCCGCGCCATCGCGTGGATGTGGCGGATCACGCCGTCCGCGTCGATGAACAGCATGTCGAGCGGAATGCGGGTGTTCTTCATCCACATCTGCGCCATCACCGGGCGGCCGTAGTCGAACAGCATGCCGTGCCCCGCGGGCAGGGCGTCGCGGTGCATCAGGCCGGTGGCGCGCAGCGCGGGGGTATCGGCGATCTCGACGGAGAGCACCGCCGGATGCGCGGTCTCGATGCGCAGGCGCGCCGCCTCCGCCGCGCGGGCGGAGAGCGGCGCGGCCAGCAGCAGCGCATAAATCAGCAGCCCGATCGCCTTGCCCATGCCGTCGCCCTTGACCGTGGTCCCGCCCGGCACCATACAAGGAGGAGCCGCGCGGGAAAAGCGCCCGCGCATCCTCACGGGGGGAGCCGCCGTCAAGCGGCTGAGAGGTCTCTGCTTCGAGGCGACCCCGGGAACCTGATCCGGTTCGCACCGGCGTAGGGACGTGAAAGCCCGATGACCACCCCGGCCCAGTCCGCCTTCCCCGCTCCACCGCCCGGCATCCGCGTCTCCGGCGTCTCGCTGGCGCTCGGCCGCGCGCCGGTGTTCGAGAACTTTTCCTTCCGCGCCGAGGCCGGGCGGTTCACCGGCATTCTCGGCCCCTCCGGCGTCGGCAAGACGACGCTTTTGCGCGTCGTCGCCGGGCTTGCGCCCGCGCCGGGCGCGGCGATCGGCGACGAAGGCGGCGCGCCGCTTTCCGGACGCCTCGCCTGGATGGCGCAGAAGGACCTGCTGCTGCCCTGGCTGTCGGTGCTCGACAACGTGCGCCTCGGCGCGCGGCTGCGCGGAGAGGCGGCGAGCACCGAGTCCCGCGCGCGGGAGCTGCTGGCCGCCGTGGGGCTGGCGGAACGCGCCCTCGACCCGCCGGACACCCTTTCCGGCGGACAGCGGCAGCGCGTCGCGCTGGCCCGCACCCTGATGGAGGACCGCCCGGTGGTGCTGATGGACGAGCCGTTCTCCGCGGTCGATCCGCTCACCCGCCTGGGGCTGCAGGACCTCGCCGCCCGCGTGCTCGCCGGGCGCACCGTGGTCTTCGTCACCCACGACCCGCTGGAGGCGCTGCGCCTCGGCCACCGCGTGCTGGTGCTGAACGGCGGCCCCGCTTCCGCGACGGAAATTCCCCTGCCCGACGGCGCATGGCCGCGCCCCGCCGACAGCCCCGAGGTGCTGGCGGCGCAGGCGGCGATCTTGCGCGCGCTGGCCCCGGCGGAGGCCGCGCCATGATCCGCCGAGTCGTCCTTCTCGCCGCCACGCTTGCGCTGTGGAGCCTCGCCTGGGCCGCCTCCGGCCGCTACGACTACATCCTGCCGCCGCCCTGGGCGGTCGCCGCCGCATTCGCCGACAATGCCGCCCTGCTCGCCCATCACGCGGGCATCACCCTTGCCGAGATCGCCCTCGGCCTCGTCCTCGGCTGCGGCTTCGGCGCGCTCGCCGCGCTTGGGCTGGCGCTGTCGCGCCCCGCCGCCCTGTGGCTGTGGCCGCTGTTCGTGGCGACGCAGGCGCTGCCGGTGTTCGCCATCGCGCCGCTTCTGGTGCTGTGGCTCGGCTACGGCATGGCCTCCAAGGTAGCGATGGCGGCGCTGATCATCTTCTTCCCCGTCGCATCGGGTTTCTACGACGGCCTGCGCCGCACCGACCCGGAGCTGCTCGACCTTGCCGCGACGATGAACGCGCCGCGCCGCGCCGTCTTGCGCCACGTGCGCCTGCCCGCGGCGCTGCCGGGACTCGCCTCCGGCCTCAAGGTCGGCGCGGCGGTGGCGCCGATCGGCGCGGTGGTGGGCGAGTGGGTCGGCTCCGGCGCGGGGCTCGGCTTCCTCATGCTGCACGCCAACGCCCGCATGCAGGTGCCCCTGATGTTCGCTGCCCTCGTCCTTCTCGCCGTCGCCGCGGTGCTGCTGCACGCGGGCGTCGGTTTCGTTTTGCGCCGCGCCCTGCCCTGGGTGCACGATAGCCTGGAGACTTCGCCATGACCTCCTCCCCCCTCGACACCGGAACCGATCAGACCATGACCACGGCCCTTGCCCGCCGCAGCTTCCTCTCCGGCCTCGGCGCGCTCGCCGCCGCCGCCGTCGCCGCCCCGGCGTTCGCCGCCGACCCCGCCGCCAAGGCGCAGGGGCCGGAACGCCTCAAGGTGATGCTCGACTGGTTCGTCAATCCGGACCACGCGCCAATCACCGTGGCGCAGCAGAAGGGTTTCTTCCGCGACGCCGGGCTCGCGGTGGAGCTGATCGCCCCCGCCGACCCCAACGCGCCGCCCAAGCTGGTGGCCGCCAAGGAGGCGGACATCGCGCTCACCTATCAGCCGCAACTGCACCTTCTGGCCGAGGGCGGCCTGCCGATCGTGCGCATCGGCACCCTCATCGAGACGCCGCTCAACTCCCTGGTGGTGCTGAAGAACGGCCCGGTGAAGGAGATCGCCGACCTCAAGGGCAGGAAGGTCGGCTATTCGATCTCCGGCTTCGAGGACGCGCTGCTCGGCACCATGCTGCAAAGCCACGGGCTGCAGCTTTCCGACGTCACGCTGATCAACGTC
>JBFWJB010000118.1:0-8753 GCA_050253435.1 Rhodospirillaceae bacterium | reverse complement strand
CCTGCCCGAGCTGCTCGCCTTCGTCGAGGCGCAGGCGCAGGCGGCGCTGCCTGCCAAGGCGGCGATGGAGGTGGTGCTGGCCGCCGAGGAGGTGCTGATGAACGTCATCACCCACGCCTATCCCGCGGGCGGCGGCGAGGTGCGGCTTTCCGCCGAGGCGACGGATGCGCCGCGCGGCCTGCGCCTCGCGGTGGCGGACGACGGCATCGCCTTCGACCCGCTGGCCGCCGCCGACCCCGACGTGAACGCTCCGCTGGAAGAGCGGGGGATCGGCGGCCTCGGCATTCTGCTGGTCAAGCGGATGATGGACCGCGTCGCCTACGAGCGGCGCGGCGGCGAGAACCGCCTGATGATGGAAAAACTTGCGGAAAAGGGAGACGCGCCATGATCCGACGTGCGTTCGGTGCGTGCCTGCTGGGGTCCGTGCTGCTGTCCGGGTGCGCCGCGCCGCCCGCCGCGCCGGAAGAGGGGACGGCGCAACTGCTCGGCACGGTGCACGACACCCGCGGCCGCTGGAACCCTTTCCTGGCGGAAAACGACATGACGCGCGACCCGGCGGGCGGCTTTTTCCGCGATGTCGCGCTCTCAACCGCGGGCGGGCGCAACGGCGACGGCGTTTATGCCATCCGCTTCTCCGCCGGGCGCAGCCTCGACGGCGTGTGCAAGGCCGACCCCGCCGCGCCGGAAGGCCGCCTGCTCTGCGGCGCGGCGGCGGTGCGGCGCGGCGGCAACCTGCTGTTCCGCGCGCCCGTGGACGGCGCCTACCGCATCCGCTTCGACCCGCGGGCCGCAACATATGCCATCGTGCCGCCGGTGGTGGTGCTGCGCCGCATCGTCTCGATGCAGGTCAACGGCTTCGTCCACGATGCGGAAGACGGCCACGAGACCGTCGCGAACGGCCTGGTGCGCCCCGCCGCGAAGTGGGACGAAACCCGCACCAGCCACCAGATGAGCCGCCGCGCCGACGGCTCGTGGGAGAAGGTGCTGCGCCTTTCGGCCAAGGGCGGACACGAGAAGAACGGCGTCTACCAGTTCCTGTTCAGCGCCAACCGCAACGACGACTGGGGCTTCTGCGCGGCGAACGATGCGGCGCCGGGCACCCTGCGCGGCGGCTGCGGTTATGCCAGCCGCCTCGGGCGGATCGACGAATCCGCCGTGGTCGTCCGCGTCGCGCGCGACGGCGACTATACGCTGCGCATATGGCCGGATGAGTTGCGATACGCCATCGATCCACCGGTGGAGAGCCTCAACGCGCTGCCGGACTTCCAGCTCAACGGCAGCGTGATGAAGCAGCCCTGGGTGCTCGCCGACCCGGAACACCGCATGACCCGCCGCGCCGACGGCCTGTGGGAAAAGACGGTGCGTCTCTCGCCCACCGGCGGCGAGGCGGGCAACGGCATCTATGTGATGAACTTTTCGATCGGTGCGGAATGGGCGCTGGACGGCATCGCCGGCGGCGGGCGCTGGGGGTACGTCTGGCACTCCCTGCCGCAGGAGTCCAACATCCTCTTCCGTGTGGACAAGGCGGGCGACTACACCGTCACCCTCGATCCGGCGGCCAACCGTTTCGCCGTGACGCCGCCGGTGACGCCGCTGCCGACGGTGACCTCGCTGAAGATTCTCGGCAGCTTTGCCGCCTTCGCCGACGACGGCAAGGGCGGCTGGAACCATCTGGATGCGCGCCACGCCATGGCGAGCCGCGACGGGCGTCTGTTCACCCGCGACATCCCGCTCCAGGCGGGGGAGAGCGTCGCCTACAAGTACGCCGCCAACGACGCCGGATGGTCGCTGGGGCTGACCGACTATCCCTACGACGGCGAGGCGCGGCTGTCCTCCCACGGCGATCCGCCGCCGTTGCGCCATACCGCCGCCCAGGCGGGGATCTATCGTTTCCATGCCGACGTGACCACCGGGCGCTACGGCGTCGATTTCGTCGGCGAGACCATCCAGGAGAGCAGGAAATGACGCATGCGAAGCCGCTGGCCCGCGCGTTGGCCGGGTGTCTGGTTCTGGGGTGCGTGGCGTTTCTGCCCGCAACGGCGACCGCCGCCGCGGTGACGGTGCGGTACGACCGGGTGCAGGGCGTGCTGGAAAGCGCCGATGCGGCGAAGCGCGACCTGGTGCTCTCCCTGCGCGACGGCAGCCGCGCCAAGGTGCACGTTTCCGACACTGCCTGGGTGCACCCGGTGCGCGCCCTCGACGGCCTGGACCGCCGCCCCGGCATGGCCCCGGTCTACGACCTGCCCAAGGGCGCGCTGATCGAGGCCGCCGGGCTGGTCTATTCCGACCGCGACGAGTTGGTGGCGAAGGAGGTGATCGCCTTCGGCGGCGACCCGAAACGGCCGGTGATCGAGGATGCCGACTGGTGGTCCGCCCAGGCGCGGGAACTGTCGCGTTTCTGGGTGCGGGTGCAGGGCGGCGGCGACAGCTTCATCCTCGACCCGGCGCGCTATCTCACCCGTATCGCCAAGTCGGGCGAGCCGCGCCCGAAGAGCGAGAATTTGCAGGAGACCGACACCCTTTCCCGCCTCGTCTACGGGTTGTCCTCCACCTACCTGATCACCGGCGAGACGTGGATTCTCGACGCGGCGAAAAAGCTCGTCGACCTGCAGCGCAGCACCATGCGCTACCAGAGCGCCGACGGCCGCTTCGTCTACTGGGCGCACGCAGTGAAGGACGGCAAGCGTATCCTGCCGTCGCTGTTTTCCGATGATGCGGGCAGCATTCCGCTCTACGAGCAGATCTACGCGCTCGCCGGGCTGACCCAGTACTACCGCATCACCGGCGATGCCGCGGTGCTGGCCGACATCGAGCGCAGCATCGCCTTCATGGACGCCCACTACTGGGACGGCGCGCCGAAGGACCCGTTGATGCGCGGCTATTTCTCCCACGTCGATCCTGCGACCTTCGACCCCGCCGCGCCGGTGGAGCGCAACCGCCTGAAGAAGAACTGGAACTCGGTGGGCGACCACATTCCCGCCTATCTCAACAACCTCTACCTCGCCACCCGCGACACCGCCTACCTCACGCGCATGCGCGAACTCGGCAACCTGATTTCCGCCCACTTCCCCGACCCGAACAGCCCCTTCGTGTTCGAGCGCTTCGACCGTGACTGGAAGCCGGACCTCACCTACACCTGGCAGCAGAACCGCGCGGTGGTCGGCCACAACCTCAAGATCGCGTGGATTCTCACCCGCCTCTACCACCTCACCGGCGACGACAAGTACCTCAAGGTGGCGCGCCGCTGCGCCGACCTGATGGTGCCCAACGGCGAGGACCTGCGCCGCGGCGGCTGGTACGACGTGATCGGCCGCACCCCCGACCCGCGCACCGGGCGGCACGAGCTCACCTGGCACGACCGCAAGGCGTGGTGGCAGCAGGAACAGGGCATTCTGGCCTACTACGTGCTCTACGGCACCACCGGCGCGGACGCCTATCTGGATGCGGCGCGGGCGGGCAGCGCCTTCTACAACGTCGCCTTCCCCGACCATGACGACGGCGGCGTCTATTTCGACGTGCAGTCGGACGGCACGCCCTATCTGGTCGGCGATCGCAGCGACAAGGGCAGCCACTCGAAGAGCGGCTACCACAGCATGGAGCTGACTTATTTCGCCCACCTCTACACCAACCTTCTGGTGCAGAAGCGCGCGGTCGGCCTGCACTTCCGCCCGCTTTCCGCCACCGAGGGCCAGGTGCTGCCGGTGCAGCCGATCTCCTTCCCCAAGGGGGCGGTGCGGCTCGCCTCCGTCGCCATCGACGGCAAGCCGTACTCCGCCTTCGACGCCGCGGCGATGACGATCAAGCTGCCGCGTTCGGAGCACCCGCTCGACGTGGTGGCGGTGCTCACCCCGGCGCAGAAATAAGGGGGGAGGAGGATGCGCTTCCTGGACATCCGCAAGGACGAATACGGCAAGGTCGTCCTCACCTGGCTGATGAGCGCCCTGCTCGCCATGGGCTACGCCATCGGCTGGGCGGCGGTGCATTCGATGCTGGTGAAGCGCCTGGGCGTGGAGTTCCTGCCCTACACCTACATCGGCATCAGCCTGCTCGGCATGTTCGGGTCCTCGGTCTATCTGATGTTCGCCGATTCGGTGCGGCGCGACCGCCTGCTCATCGTCTTCTCCGGGGGCACCGCGCTTGCGCTCGCGCTGTCCCGCCTGTTGGTCGCCGACCGCCACGTCGGCGAGGCGGAGTTCAGCGCCCCTCTGGTGCTGTTCTTCGCCATCGTGCTGCTGGCGCAGGGGATCGGCAACTCCACCCTCGGCACCCAGGTGTGGACGATCATCGGCGACGTCTTCCGCCCCAGCCAGGGCCGCCGCCTCTATCCGATCATCGGCACCTCGGGGACCATCGGCGGCATCCTCGGCGGCCTTTCGATCAACGCGCTTCTGCAGACCATGGGTACCGCCAATCTGGTGTTGATCTGGGCGGCCTCGATCGGCCTCCTGATCCCGCTCACCATGATCTTCCAGACCCGCTTCGGCGGCGAGCTCAAGGGCGGGCACGGCGCGGGCGGCGCGGCGAAGGAAAGCCGCATGGAGAACCTGCGCGTCGGCGCGCGGTATTTCTTCTCCTCGCCGCTGATGCAGGTGATCAGCGGCATCGCGGTGATGTTCTGGGTGGTCGGCTCGCTGCAGGACTTCCAGTACACCCGCATCATGAACGCCACCTTCCCCAGCGAAGAGGCGCTGGCCAAGTACTACGGCTACTACGCCATCGCCTTCAACATCTCGGCGATGGTCATCCAGTTCGGCCTCGCCCGCCACGTGCTCAGCCGCATCGGCGTGGGCGGCGGGCTCACCGTGCTGCCGATGGCGATCCTCGGGCTGTTCGGGCTGATTTTGGTGGACTTCGCCTTCCTGCCCGGCCTCGCCATGCGCTACCTCTGGGACATCATCGGCATGACGGTGCAGGGCAACACCTTCCACCTCGCCTTCAACGGCGTGCCGAGCGCCATCCGCGGCCGGGTGCGCGGCTTCCTCGAGGGTATGGTCAACCCGCTCGGCGGCATTTTCGGCGGCCTGGTCATCCTCGGGCTGCGCCAGGGCTTCGGCGCGGAGCATGGCGGCGCCTTCGACGTGATCACCCTGGCCGGGCTGGCGCTCTCCTTCGCCTGGGTGCTGATCAGCCTCAACGTCAAGCGCACCTACATGGGCGCGGTGGTCGCCAATCTCGCAAGCGACGACCGGCGCACCTTCCTCGACGCCATCGAATGCCTGGAGGAGCACGGTAGCCCGCAGGCCACGGCGCGGCTGATGGAGCTGCTCTCCTCCGACGACCGCACGGCGCGCGCCACCGCCATGGCGACGCTGGGGCGGCTGTCGCACCTGCCCGCGTTGCGCCCGATCAGCCGCCTGCTGCACAGCCCGGACGAGACGGTGCGCCTGGACGCGGTGCGCGCCATCCGCAGCTTCCGCGACACCGGCAAGTACCCCTTCCTCAAGCACTACCTGGCGGAACGCCTGCACGAGGTGTTCTCCACCGATTCCGCCCGCGCGGTGCGGGCCGAGGCGGCGCGCTTCCTGGTGGAGCACCGCGCCCCCGAGGAGATGCCGCGCTTCGTCGCCGACCTGCTGCGCGACCCCGACCCGGCGATCCGCGAGAAGGTGGTGCAGACCCTGATGGAAATCGACCTCGGCTATGCCGACTTCGCCCTGGAGCGGGTGTTCGGCGACCCCGACCCCGGGGTGCGCGCCGCCCTCGTCGCCGGGCTGTGGACGATCCCCGAGCGCCGCGGCGACGCGCGGGATATCCTTTCCCGCCTGCTTGCGGGCAGCGATGCGGCGGAGCGGCTGGCCGGCCTGCGCGCGGTCGTCGCCACCGGGATTTCCGAGGTGGCGGTGCCGCCCGCCCTGCTCGACGACGCCGACCGCGAGATCCGGGCGATGGCGGCGCTCGCCCTGCTGGCGGCGGAGCCCGAGGGCGAACACGCCGCCCGCGCGGTGGAGATCGCCCTCGGCGAACTGGCCGACGCCGAACGGGGCGAGGCGGCGCGCGCCACGCTGTTGCCGCTGCTGCCGCGCCTCGGCGAGGTCGGGCTGGACGCCCTGCTGCTCGGCGCGATGATGCTGCCCTCGCCGCGCAAGGAGGCCGTGGCGGCGATGCTGGGCGACTTCCACGACGTTCTGGAAAAGGCGTTGCAGGACGCGGACTGAACCGCGCCGGACTAGGGAAAGAGACCGATGTGAGGACCCCTCTCACCGACGCCACCGCCGCGCTCGCCCACAGCGGCGCGCTCGACCCCTTCGGCCCGCTGGCGGAGGCTCTGGTCTCCGTCTCGCACGAGGTTTCCCTTGCCGACGGCGAGGTGCTGTTCCGCCAGGGAGAGCCCGGCGACTGCGCCTATGCGGTGCTGGCGGGCGAACTCGACGTGATGGTGGACATCGGCTTCGGCTAGGTCACCGCGGCGACCGTGGGGGCCAATCAGTTGATCGGCGAGATCGCGGTGTTCTGCGCCGCGCCGCGCACCGCCACCGTGATGGCGCGCGGTGCGGTGCGGCTGCTGCGCATTTCCGGCAAGGACCTGATCGCGCTTCTGGAGACCACGCCGCAGGCGGCGCGGATTCTGCTCGCCGATCTCGGGCGGCGGCTCGCCACGGTCAACCAGCCGCTTGCCTTTCTCTCGCTCGCCGCGCAGTCGCTGCGCCGCGACGACTTCGACACCGAGATGCTCAAGGTGCTGGTCTCCTGCGCCGGGGACCTCGGCCCCTTCGCCCGCTCCTTCGAGGAGATGGTGCGCGAGATCGAGGCCAAGCACCTGCGCCAGCAGGAAATGGCGATGGCGATGCGCATCCAGCAGTCGGTGCTGCCGCGTCCGCTCGACGATGGCGGCCTGCCGTTTTCGCTCTCCGCCTTCATGCGGCCGACGCGCGAGGTCGGCGGCGATCTCTACGACTATTTCCGCATCGACGAGAGGCGCTTCGCGGTGGTCATCGCCGACGTCTCGGGCAAGGGGGTGCCCGCCTCGCTGTTCATGATGATGTGCCGCACCGTGCTGCGCTCGGTGGCGGGGAGCGAGGCCGCCGCAGACCGCTGCGTCGCCCGCGCCAACCGCCTGCTCGCCGAGGACAACGAGCTTTGCGTCTTCGTCACCCTGTTCTTCGGCATCCTCGACCTGGAAACCGGGGTGCTCGGCTATTGCAACGCCGGGCACAACCCGCCGTTCCTGCGCCGCGCCGACGGCCGCCTGGAGGAACTGGCGGCAACCGGCCCGGCGGTGGCCGCCTTCGACGCCGCGCGCTACGCCGCGGCGGAAACCGCGCTTGCGCCCGGGGACCTGCTGTTCCTCTACACCGACGGCATCACCGAGGCGGTGGACCGCGACGGCGGTCTGTTCGGCACGGCGCGGCTGGCCGCGCTGCTGCAGGGGGAGACGGACCCTGCCCATGCGGTGGGCGCGGTCTCCGGCGCGGTGGACGGCTTCGCCGCCGGAATGCCGCAGGCCGACGACATCACCTGCCTGGCGCTGGCGTGGCAACCCCGCCGAAGCGCACCGCCAGCACCGTGACGTCGTCGTGCGGCGGCGCATCCGCCGCGTGCGCGTGCACCCGGTCGAGGAGGCGCGCCAGAATTTCCGCCGCGCCGGCAGGCAACGGCTCCTCGGCGAGGGCGCGCAGCGCCGCCGCCTGGGTGAACATCTCGCCCGCCGGGTTCATCGATTCGGTGACGCCGTCGGTGAACAGCGCAAGCCCGTCTCCCGGCGCGAGGGTGAAGCCGCCGGTGGCGAAGGGCACGTCCATGAAGCCGAGCGCCATGCCGCCCACCTTGTCCAGCGGCTCGACGGCGCCCCCGGCGCGCAGCAGGAGCGGCGGCTCGTGGCCGCCGTCGGCATAGGCGACGCGGCCGCTCTTGAGGTCGAGAACGGCGGCGAACACCGTGACGAACATCCCCGAGGGATTGTTTTCCACCAGATAGAGGTTGGCGCGGCGCATCACCTCGTCGAGCGGCAGGTCCTGCGCCGCGAGGTTGCGGAACAGGGTGCAGGTGATCGCCATGAACAGCGCGGCGGGCAGGCCCTTGCCCGAGACATCGCCGACGATGAAGAACAGGCGGTCCTCGCCGATGAGGAAATAGTCGTAGAGGTCGCCACCCACCGCCTTCGCCGGTTCCACCGCGGCGGCGAGGGAGACCCGGCTCCACGCCGGAAGCTGCGGCGGCGCGTGCGGCACCATGCCCTGCTGGATGTCGTGCGCCGCGGCGAATTCCGCCTCCAGGCGGGCGCGCGCGGCGTTTGCCGTCTGCAGCTCGACGACGTAGCGGTTGAGCGCGGCGAGCATGTCGCGCATCGCCAGGGAAAGTTCGCCGATCTCGTCGCCGCGCGCCGCGCCGAGGCGCGCGATGCCGGAAAGCTCCTCCGCCGCGAGGGCGAAGTTGCTGGCCTTGGTGCGCTGGGCGAAGCGGGTGAGTTCCTTGAGCGGCCGGGTGAGGTGGGCGACAGCGAGGCCGCCCAGGCCGCAGGAGAGCAGCAAGGCCGCCGCGCCGAGGACGCAGGTGAGGGCGAGCGCGCGGTTGATCCGGGCGGCGAGCTCGGTCATCGGCATGTCCGCGCCGATCACGTAGACGCGGCCTTCCGGGGTGCGCCCCGGCAGGTAGACGGAGCGGAACTCGCCATAGGCGTCGCGGTAGGAGTCATAGCGCATCGCCGGGTCGGCGAGGGTGCGGCGCAGGGTGGGCGAGGCGGAGGGATAGGGGGTGAGCGGACGCTCGAAATTGCCGGTGCGGAAGTCCTCCTCGTCGGCGCTGGTCACCGCCTC
>JBFWJB010000117.1:0-8788 GCA_050253435.1 Rhodospirillaceae bacterium | reverse complement strand
GCAGGAGACGATCCGCAAGAAGCGCGACGGCGGCGCCCTGGACACGGAGGAAATCGCCGCCTTCGTCGCGGGCATCGCCGACGGCGCGGTGGCTGACGCGCAGGTGGGCGCGTTCACCATGGCGGCGCTGTTGCGCGGCCTCTCCGATACGGAATGCCGCGACCTCACCCTGGCGATGCGGGACTCCGGGCGGGTGATGTCCTGGCCGGAGCTCGGCAGCGCGCCGGTGATCGACAAGCACTCCACCGGCGGCGTCGGCGACAAGGTGAGCCTCATCCTCGCGCCGCTCGCCGCGGCCTGCGGCGTCAAGGTGCCGATGATCTCCGGCCGCGGCCTCGGCCATACCGGCGGCACCCTGGACAAGCTCGCGGCGATCCCCGGCTACGACGTTGCGCCCTCTCCGGAAGCGTTCGCCGCCGCGGTGCGCCGCGTCGGCTGCGCGGTGATCGGCCAGACCGCCGACCTCGCCCCCGCCGACCGGCGGCTCTATGCGATCCGCGGCGTCACCGCGACGGTGGAGAGCCTGCCGCTGATCGTCGCCTCGATCCTCTCCAAGAAGTTGGCGGCGGGCCTTTCCGGCCTGGTGCTCGACGTCAAGGCCGGGTCCGGGGCGTTCATGGCCGAGGAGGAAAAAGCCCGCGAACTCGCCCGCGCCCTGGTGGCGGTGGCGAAAAGCGCGGGGCTGCCCGCCTGCGCCCTGGTCACCGGCATGGAGCAGGTGCTCGGCCACGCCGCGGGCAATGCGGTGGAAGTGGCGGAGGCGGTGGCCTTCCTGCGCGCCGACCGCCGCGATGCGCGGCTCGAGGACCTCATCATCGCGCTCGGCATCGAGATGCTCGGCCTTGCCGGCATCGAGCCGGCCACCGCGGCGCGCAAGCTCAAGCGCGCGCTCGACGGCGGCGCGGCGGCGGAAACCTTCGGCCGCATGGTCGCGGCGCTGGGCGGACCGCTCGACTTCATCGACGATGCGGCGGCGCACCTGCCTGCCGCGCCCCAGGTCGCGCCGGTGTTTCCGGCGCAGGCGGGCGTCGTCGCCGCGCTCGACGTGCGGCAGATCGGCCTCGCCGTGGTCGACCTCGGCGGCGGGCGCACGCGGCCCGATGCCGCCATTGACCCGGCGGTGGGGATTACCGACATGCAGGGAATAGGCGATGCGGTGGGCCCGGATGCGCCGCTCTGCACGCTGCACGCGCGCGACGCCGCCGCCTGGGAACGCGCCGCCGCACGCCTGCGCGCCGCGGCGACGGTGACGGATGCCGCGCCGCCGGTGCGCCCGGTGGTGTGGGATCGCGTGGACGGGTAGGAGAAAAACTTTCCGGAGGGACTCGGTCCCTCCGGACCTCCCATAACTTCTTGTTTTTGCGCGTAGCGCCATAGGCCTATGCCGTTGCAACGAACGCATTGCCTGCCGCTTCGCGGCGAAAAAAGTTAAGGGGTGCGCGAGGGGTCCAAGACCCCTCGCAACGTTTTGGTTTTTAGGGGCGGGAAGATCATGGGTCGTGCCTTCGTCTTGGTGATGGACAGTTTCGGCATCGGCGCGGCGCCGGATGCGGCGTCTTTCGGCGATGCCGGGGCCGACACCCTGGGGCACATCGCCGCGGCCTGCGCCGCCTTGCCGCGCGGACCTTTGAAGCTGCCGTTCCTTGCCGCCCTCGGCCTGGGGGCGGCGGCGCGCGGCGTAACCGGCGCATTGCCGCCGGGACTGGCGCACGACGGGCCGTTCACCGGGGTGTACGGTGCAGCGCGGGAGATCAGCCACGGCAAGGACACGCCGAGCGGCCACTGGGAGATGATGGGCCTGCCGGTGCGCTTCGACTGGGGGTATTTTCCCGCCACGGCGCCGAGTTTTCCCGCCGCGCTCACCGACGCGCTGATCCGGCGCGCGGGCCTGCCCGGCCTGCTCGGCGACTGCCATGCCTCGGGCACCGAGATCGTCGCCCGCCTGGGGGCGGAGCATGTGCAGACCGGCAAGCCGATCGTCTACACCTCGGCGGATTCGGTGTTCCAGATCGCCGCGCACGAGGAGAGCTTCGGCCTGCAGCGGCTGTACGACGTGTGCGCAATCGCCCGCGAGCTGGTGGATTCCTACAAGGTGGGGCGGGTGATCGCGCGGCCCTTCACCGGCGCGGAGGGCGCCTTCGAACGCACCGCCAACCGCAAGGACTATGCGGTGCCGCCGCCGCAGCCGACGCTGCTGGACCGGGCGAAGGAGGCGGGCCGCGAGGTCATCGGCATCGGCAAGATCGGCGACATCTTCGCCCACCGCGGCCTGACGCAGGAGATCAAGGCGGCGGGCGACATGGCGCTGTTCGACGCCACTCTCGCGGCGGTGGGGCGGGCGGGCAGCGGCTCGCTCGTCTTCGCCAATTTCGTCGATTTCGACACCCTCTACGGCCATCGCCGCGATGTGGAGGGCTATGCCGCGGCGCTGGAGGCGTTCGACGCCCGCCTGCCGGAACTGGCGGCGGCGCTGCGCTGCGAGGACATCGTCATCCTCACCGCCGACCACGGCTGCGACCCCACCTGGGGCGGCACCGACCACACCCGCGAATGGGTGCCGGTGCTCGCCTTCGGCCCCGGCGTGGCGGCGCGCGGCATCGGCCTGCGGCAAAGCTTCGCCGACGTGGCGCAGACGGTGGCGCGCCACCTGGGGCTGGGGCCGATGCCGGAAGGGCGGGCGTTTCTGCCCTAAACCTCGTCGGGCAGCGGCGGTTCGCCGGTTCTGGCCCAGGAGTCGAGCGCGGCGCGCGCCTTGTCCTGGTGGGCGCGGTTGACCTGGAGCTTGAGGTTGAGGTGGGCGATCTCGTCGGCGTCCAGAGGCCCGGCGAGCCGTTCGAGGATTTTCTCCTCCTTGCGCGCGAGCTTTTCCAGCAGGTCCTGCACCGCGCGTTCGCGCCGCGTACGCTTGGTGCGCTCGCCGCCGAGCAGACCGTCCAGCACCTCGATGATCCTGCGGGTTTTCATTGCGGGCCTCGCGCCAGGCGGGAGATGTCGGCGTCGCTCAGGCCCAGGGCGCGCTCCGCAGCGCTGTGGGTGGCTTCCGCCTCGCCGAAGAGGACGCGGCCGATGTCTCCCAGGGCCCAGACGATACTTCGGGTATAACGCAAATCGTTCATCAGGGACATCCCCATGCGCGGCGTGATCCGCCCCTCGCGCAGCAGTTCGTCGAGCCTGCCGCTCGCCGCCGGGTCGGCCTGGGCGAAGCGCACGCGCAGGGCCTCCATTTCCAGGGTGTCGCGGTGTTCCGCCGGTTCGGCGCGCAGCTGGTCGATGGCGCGCAGGGCATTGCCGATGAGGCAGCGCAGGGCGTTGTAGGGGGCGCGGATATCCGCGTTGTCGTGGCGGGCGTAGAGCGTCAGGTTGGGGCGCAGGTGCTTGGTTTCCTTGACGCAGGCGACGATGCCGAGGCAGGCCTCGCGATAGGACATCAAGAGCTCCGCCTCCTCCGGCGCGGTTTTGCGGGCGCGGACGATTGCCCCGAGGATGGCGGCGGAGAGGGTTTCCACGCGCTCCGCGTACTGGCTGTCGAGGTCGATGACGATCAGGTCGGTCTGCTTCTCCACCGCGGTTTCCAGCGGCTCGGGGCCGAACAGCACGTGGCGGTGCAGGTGCAGGCCGTGCGCCATGATCTCCACCGCGTTGTCGTAGAGGCGGATCAGCTCCTGGTGCAGGGCGCGGTGCAGGGTTTCGGGGAAGGCCTCGGTGGCGGGGGTGAGGAAGCGCGGCTTCAGCCCCGGCTCCGGCGGCGCGGGCAGCAGGCGCCGCAGCACCGGCACCATGCGCGGAATCAGGGGGGTGAGCAGCAGCACGCCGAGGCCGTTGAACAGGGTGTGGAAGAGGGCGAGCTCCAGCGTCGGGTCGCCGCCGAGGCCGAGGCGCGCCGCCAGCCACGCGACGATGCGCGCCGTCGGGCCGAGCGCGGCGATGACGATGCCGCCGGTCACCAGGTTGAAGAAGAAATGCGCGGCGGCGAGGCGCTTGCCGTCCACGTTGGCGCTCAACGAGCCGATGGCGGCGGTGACGGTGGTGCCGATGTTGGCGCCGATGGCCAGCGCGATTCCCCCTTCGGCGGCGATCTGGCCGGAGGCGAGGGCGGTGAGGATGAGCAGCAGGGTGGCGTGGCTCGACTGCATGATCACCGTGGCGACCGCGCCGAAGGCGACGAAGAGGAAGGCGGCCCGGAGCCCGTGCGCGCCGATCGCCGACAGGTCGATGCCGTCGTGGAAGACCTCGAAGCCCTCCTTCATGAAGGAGATGGCGAGGAAAAGAAAACCCATTCCGGCGAGGATGTTGCCCGCGCCCTTGGCGGCGCGCGCCGGGTGCATGGTGAGCACCAGGCCGAGCGCCAGCATCGGCATCGCCCAGGCGGCGATGTCCACTTTCAGGCCGAAGGCGGCGATCAGCCAGGCGCCGCTGGTGGTGCCGAGGTTGGCCCCGAACACCACGCCGATGCCCGCGGCGAGGTCGATCAGCCCGGCGGAGAGGAAGGAGATGGTGATTACCGAGACCAGGCCGCTCGACTGGGTGATGCTGGTGGTGACGACGCCGAAGCCGATGCTGCGCCAGGGGCCTTGGGTGGAGCGCTTGAGCAGGGTTTCCAGCGCGCCGCCGGCGAAGGCGGCGAAGCCGGTTTCGATGGCGCGCATGCCGAACAGGAAGACCGCCACCCCGGCGGCGATCTCGGCGAAGGAGGCGTGGACGATGAGCGCAAAGGCGAGCGCCGCAACGGCGGCGGTGGCCGCCGCGGTGATGGCGTAGCGGTAGGAGGTGCGGCCGAGGCGCATCATCGCGGCGTTCACCCTGCGCGCTGAACTTCAAGGATTCGATGATACACGCGCCGCCGCCGCGAGGCAGGCGGAATCCGTGCGCTGCGGCGTTGTCGGGACATTGCCGAAGGCGCGGGCAGCCCCCACATATGTTCTATCGGAAGGTGTGGACGGCGCCGCATGCGGGCCTCCCTCCGGGCGCCGGGCAGACCATCGGGTGGCCAGGGCGCGAAAACGGCCGGATATCGCTTTCAGGAGGATATCGCCATGACCAACATGGAAACGCGCGACACCATTCACCGGATGATCGGCGCCTCGGTACGCACCGCGGCGCGGCTGTCCGGGCGCGACGCTGCGGTTTCGGGGATTCTCTCCGGGCTGCGGCATTTGCGCGACGTCGTGGTTTCGCAGGGTGGCGAAGACGCGGCGCGGATTTTCGACGATCAGGTGCGGGAGCATATCCTCGGACGCCTGCTCGTCACCATGAAGGACGCCCCGGAGCCGATCACCGTGGTGCTGCCCAAGGCGGAATATGCCGAGCCGCGCGCCGGCGCGATCATGCGCGACGTCTCGGAATCCTGCCTGGTGCTCAACACCGTGTCGCGGGATGAGGGGGTGTTCACCCACACCCTGACCGGCCTGTTGGAGCAGCTGGTGGACCAGCTGGGCGGCCTGCCCAAGTGGAGCGACCTGGAAGACGCGCTGAAGACCGCCGAACCCTCCTGGACGTGGGAGAGCTCGCCGATCAAGGGCGAGGTGACGATCCACTGAAGTTACCGGCAGAACGGTCCGGCGTTCTTCTCCAGATAGCGTTGGTGATATTCCTCGGCGGGCCAGAAACGGCCCGCCGGTTCTATCACCGTCGCCACCGGGCGGGGCAGGCGGCCCGAGGACTCCAGCGCCGCGATGCGCGCCGTGGCGCGGGCCTCCTGGTCGGCGTCGAGGGGGAAGATCACCGAGCGGTACTGCCGCCCGATGTCCGGACCCTGGCGGTTGACCTGGGTGGGGTCGTGAATGGCGAAGAACACGTCGAGCAGCGCTTCGTAGTCGGTGCGCGCCGGGTCGTATTCCACCAGCACCGCCTCGGCGTGGCCGGTGCGGTCGGTGCACACCTGGGCATAGCTGGGGTTGTCCACGTCGCCGCCGGTGTAGCCGGAGGTGACTTCGCAAACCCCCACCTGGCGGCGGAAGGCGGCCTCCACCCCCCAGAAGCATCCGGCGCCGAACATCGCCTTTGCGGTTGCGGTCATGGGTTCTCCTCTGCAAGCAGGCGGCGTTTCAGGGCGGCGAGGTCGGCGAGCGCGGCGATGACGCGGCTGCCGTACCAGGCGATCGATTCCCCGGTCACCAGGCAGACATGTGAGGTGCCGAGCTCGCTGCGCAAGGCCGCAACATGGCTTTCGTCGAAAAGGTAGGGCTCGGTAGCGAGCAGCACCCAGTCGGCTGCTGCGGCGGCGCGCGGCAGGTCGGCGATGCGCGGGTAGAGCCCGTCTTCGGGCGGCATCACCGCGAGGCCCACCGCATCCAGCATCGCCGCAACGTAGGTGGCGCGTCCCACGGTGACCCACGGGTCCTTCCAGATCAGCGGCAGCACGGCGCGTGACGGCGTGTCCGCGCGCACGCGGGCGGCCTCCGCCAGCGCCGCGTCGAGGCGGCGGCACAACGCTTCCGCCTCCGCCTCGCGGCCGAACAGCGCGCCGAAGCGGGTGAACATCTCGCGGTTGTCCGAAGGCGCAAGGGGGTGCACCAGCACCGCCTCGGCGCCGCTTTCGGCGATCAGGGGCAGAATGTCGCGGGAATTCTCCTCCGGGCTGATCAGCACGTGGGTGGGCCGTGCCGCGAGGAACGCCGCGGCGTCCACGGTCTTCGGTCCGCCCATGGAGGGGACGGCCTCCACCGCGCCCGGCGGCGAGATGCAGAAGTCGGTGCGCCCCGCCATCTGCGGGCCGAGGCCCATCTCGAAGCAGAGCTCGGTGAGGCTCGGCACCAGGGAGACGATGCGGCAGGGGTCGGTCATCGGCACCTCCTTGCAGGGGATGCCCTCAGGATAGGGGGCGGCGGCCTCCCCCGGCAAGGGGAGGTCGCCCGGTTTTTCACGCGGCGCGGACTTCGCCGAGGAAGGTTTCGACCACGCTCTTCATGCCGTCGGTCTGGGTGAACAGGTGCTGCGAGGCGGCGAGCACCTGCTCCGAGGCCGCGCCGGTCTGCTCGGCGGTCTGCGCCACGTCCTGCATGTTGCGGGTGACGTCGTCGGCGCCTGCCGCCGCCTCCTGCACGTTGCGGGCGATTTCCCGCGTCGCGGAGCTCTGCTCCTCCACCGCGGCGGCGATCGACTGGGCGATGTCGCGCAGTTCGGCGATGCGCTGCGCGATGGTTTCGATCGCCGCCACCGCGCTTTGAGTTTCGCCCTGTACGGTGCGGATCTGCGTGGCGATCTCCTCCGTCGCCTTGGCGGTCTGGTGCGACAGGCTTTTCACCTCGTTCGCCACCACCGCGAAGCCCTTGCCCATGTCGCCTGCGCGCGCCGCCTCGATGGTGGCATTGAGGGCCAAGAGGTTGGTGTTCTCCGCGATGTCGGTAATCAGGCTGACGATGTCGCCGATGCGCGCGGCGGAACCCGCCAGACCCTTGATCAGCACGCTCGCCTGGTCGGACTCCTGCGCGGCGGAGGCGGCGATGCCCGCCACCTGACCGGCCTGGCGGCTGATCTCGCCGATCGAGGAGGAGAGTTCCTCCACCGTCGCCGCGACGTTGCGCACGTTGGCGGAGGCCTGGTCCGCCGCCGCGGCGGAGGCGGCGGCGCTTTCCAGAGAGGAGCGCGCCGCGCCCGACATTTCGCGCGCCGAAGACTGCATCTGCGTGCCCGCGAGCGCGAGGTTGGAGAGCACGTCCGCGACGTTGCCGTCGAAGGCGCTGGTGAGGCGGGAGAGCGCCTCGGCGCGCCGCGCCGTGGCCTGCTGATGCGCCGCCTGCTCGGCGGCGAGGGCGTCGGCGCGGGCCATGCCGTCCTTGAACACCTGCACGGCGCGCGCCATCTCGCCGATCTCGTCTTCCGCGTCCAGGGCCGGAATTTCGGCGGTCCTGTCGTTTTCGGCGAGGCGGCGCATCGCTTCGGTCATCCGCAGCACCGGCCGCGCGATTCCGGCGGAGAGCAGCTTGGCCATCGCCAGGGTGACGGCGATGCTGACCAGCGAGGTGATGCTGACGATGATGTAGGCGTCATAGGCCTGGCTGCGCATCGCCTCGGCTTGCGCGGTCTTGTGCGCGGTGGCGAGGGTGTCGAAATTTTGGGCAGCGGTCACCGCCTGGCGGCCGAGGGGGGCCAGGCGCTCTTCCACCGCGGCGAGTCGCGCCGCGGCGTCGGTGCGCACCGTGGCGAGCGTGGCCTGATAGGTGGCGACGTTGCCGAGCATCTGCTCCACCAGATCGCGGGTGTCGGAGGCGTACATGCGGGCCGAGATGCTCTTCAGAGCGCCTGCGAGCTGGGTCATCTCGCTGCCGACACGCTCGGCGTTGGCGTCCTCGTAGCCGTTCATGAACTTGCCGAAATAGACCCGCGCCAGCAGCAGGTTGCGCAGCCCCTGCGAAAAGTCGAAGGCGAGGTCGCTGCGGCCTTCGCCGACCGACTGCTTGACCAGGCGGGCGAGTTTGCGCTCGAGGTCGAAGCCGATGCGCTCGAGCACGCTCTGCGACGCCTCGCCGATTCGCAACTGTTGCGCGGCCACTTCGGCGAAAATCTCGCCGTATGCGGTGAGCGATCCGTCCAGTTCCGAGAGGATGCGCCGCCATTCCGCCTCGTGGGTGCGGGCCACTGCGGCGCGGATGGCGCCGCGCGCCGCCTCGACGCTGGTCTTCACTGCGGCGGCGGTGGAGTCCTCCGGACGACTGAGGAATTCCCGCACCAGAACCTGGGTCTGCAGGGTTTGCGCTTTGATCTCCGAGTCTTTCGCGGTTTCCGCCTCGACCGCCTGATAGGCGGCGATGTCGCCGCGCAGGCCGGAAAAACGCAGATTGGAAACACC
>JBFWJB010000116.1:0-8809 GCA_050253435.1 Rhodospirillaceae bacterium | reverse complement strand
TCCAGCGCGCGCGCGCGGTGCGGCAGGCGGCGGATGAAGCCGCGTTCCTCCAGGCTGGAGATCAGCCGGTGCACGCCGGACTTGGAGCGCAAACCCAGGGCATCCTTCATTTCGTCGAAGGAGGGAACGATGCCGAAGCGCTTGAGGTGGGTATCGATCAGCAGCAGCAGGTTGCGTTGCTTTGCGGTAAGCATCGGCAGTGGCCTCCGATTAGGAAAATACCACCTTTGTTCTACTTTGGTTCGTGGAAAGATGCAAGCCTAAAGCGGGCTTCAGCCGTGCAGCAGGGCGCGGGTGGCGGCGGTCACGTCGGCCTGCCGCATCAGGGATTCGCCCACCAGAAACCGCCGCGCGCCGACGGCGGCCATGCGGTCGAGATCGGCGCGGGTTTTCAGCCCGCTTTCCGCCACCAGCACGCGGTCCGGCGGGCAGGCGGCGGCCAGCGCCTCGGTGACCGCAAGGTCGGTGACCATGGTCTTGAGGTTGCGGTTGTTGACCCCGAGGAGGCGGCTTTTCAGTTTCAGCGCGCGGTCGAATTCCCCGGCGTTGTGGATTTCCACCAGCACGTCGAGGCCGAGGTCGATCGCCGCCTGCTCCAGGTCGTGCGCCTGGGAGTCCTCCAGCGCCGCCATGATCAGCAGGATGGCGTCCGCGCCCCAGGCGCGCGCCTCCACCACCTGGTAGGCGTCGAGCATGAAATCCTTGCGCAGCGCGGGCAGGTCCACTGCGGCGCGTGCCGCGGCCAGAACCTCCGGCCCGCCTTGGAAATAGGGTTTGTCGGTGAGCACCGAGAGGCACGCCGCGCCGCCCGCCTTATAGGCGCGGGCCAATGCGGCGGGGTCGAAATCGAGACGGATCAGCCCGGCGGAGGGGGAGGCCTTCTTGATCTCGGCGATCAGGCCGAAGCCGCCGTTCGCCGCGGCGCGATCGAGCGCAGCGGCGAAGCCGCGCGGCGGCGGGGCCTCCGCCGCTTCGCCGATCAGGCGTGCCAGGGGCACGGCGGCCTTCGCCGCCGCGATCTCCTCGCGCTTGGTGGCGCAGATATTCGCCAGAACGTCGGACACGGGTTTACGCCTCGTTGGTGATCCGCACGAAGTCCGCCAGGACCTGCTTGGCAGCACCGTTCTTCATAACTTCCAATGCCTTGGCGACGCCTTCTTGAAGCGTTTTCGCAGCATCGGCGACGACCAGGGCCGCTGCTGCGTTGAACGCCACGGCATCGCGCAACGGCGTGAGGCCCGCCGGAACTTCGGGCTCCAGGATGGCGCGCAGGGCCGCGGCGTTGAAGTCCGGGTCGCCGCCCTTCAGCGCCTCGGGCGCGACGCGGGGCAGGCCCACGTCCTCCGGCGCGATGGTGAAGGTGGAGACCTTGCCGTCCTTGAGTTCCGCCACCGCGGTCGGGCCGGTGGTGGTGATCTCGTCCAGGCCGTCGGAGCCGTGCACCATCCAGGCGCGTTCCGCCCCCAGGTTGCCCAGCACCTGGGCGAGCGGCACCAGCAGTTCCTCGGCGTAGACGCCGATGACCAGGCGCTTCACTCCGGCGGGGCTGGCGAGCGGGCCGAGGATGTTGAAGACGGTGCGGGTGCCGATTTCCTGGCGGGTCGGACCCACGTGCTTCATCGCGCTGTGGTGGCGGGTGGCGAGCATGAAGCCGATGCGCGCCTCGGCGATGGAGCGTTCCACCACCGGCAATTCGGCATCGAGGTTGACGCCCAGCGCCTTGAGCACGTCGGCGGCGCCGGATTTGGAAGTTTGCGCCCTGTTGCCGTGCTTGGCCACGGTGACGCCGCAGGCGGCGATGACGAGCGCCGCGCCGGTGGAGATGTTGTAGCTGCCGGAGCAATCGCCGCCGGTGCCGACGATGTCCACCGCGCCCGCCGGGGCGGTGACCGCCAGCGCCTTGGCCCGCATGGTGCGCGCCGCGCCGGTGATTTCCGCCACCGTCTCACCGCGCAGGCGCATGCCCATGAGCAGGGCGCCGATCTGCGACGGCGTCGCCTGGCCCGACATGATCACGTCGAAGGCGTGCGCCGCCTCGTCCTCGGAGAGGGTTTCGCCCGTTGCGATGCGGGCGAGAATGGGTTTCAGGTCGCTCATGGCTTTCGGTCTTTCGTTCAGGCGGCCGCCGCGAGGGCGAGGAAGTTCTTGAGGATTTCGTGCCCGTGCTGCGAGGCGATGCTCTCCGGATGGAACTGTACGCCGAAAATCGGCAGTTCGGCATGCGCCAGGCCCATGATCAGGCCGTCCGGGCTCTCCGCGGTGACCTTGAGGCAGGCGGGCAGGCCCTGCCGCTCCACCAGCAGCGAATGATAGCGCGTCGCCTGGAAGGGGTCGGGAATGCCGGAAAACACGTCGCTGCCGGTGTGGCGGATTTCGCAGACCTTGCCGTGCCACGGCTCGGGCGCGCGCACCACCTTGCCGCCGAAGGACTGGCCGATGGTCTGATGCCCGAGGCAGACGCCGAACAGGGGAATGCGTTTCTCCGCCGCCAGCGCGACGAGCGGCAGGCAGATGCCCGCGCGGTCCGGGTCGCAGGGGCCGGGGGAGAGGATGATGCCGGTGGGGGCCTTCGCCACGGCGTCCTCGGCGGAGAGCGCGTCGTTGCGCGCCACTTCCACCTCGGCGCCGAGTTCGCCCAGGTAGTGCCAGAGGTTGTAGGTGAAGCTGTCGTAGTTGTCGATCAGCAGGTACATGGACGCAAATCCCGATTCGCCGGCAGTTTTATTCGGCGCACAGGATGGACGCCCGGCATGGACGCGTCAAGGGCGGCAAGGGGTTGCTGGTCTTCATCCGCGGTTCCGGTGTATGGTCCGAAGCCGTGCGTCCGTTTGGGATTGTTCCAAGGAGACCGTTTTGGCCCGTTCGCCCCGCAAGCCGCCGCGCAAGCGCTCCGCGCTTTCCACCCTCGGCCGTTTCACCGGCAAGGGGCGGGTGCACTGGACCACGGCGCTGGTGGCGGCGTGCCTGGCCGCGGCGCTGGGTTTCGGCGCGGCGTTGGGCTGGTGGGGGGCCTCGCGCATGCTGGCCCGCGCTCCGGCGCCGCAGCGCGCCGCGGTGCGGCCGCCGCCGCCCCCGGTGCAGCCGCAACCGCAGGCGAGGCCCGCCGAGCCCGCGCCGGAGCCGCAGGTTTCCGCCCTGCCGCCGCCTGCGGAAACGCCATCCGCTCTGCCCGTCTGGCGGCGCAACGCGGTGCCCTTCACCCCGGTTGCGGGCAAGCCGATGATCGCCATCGTCATCGACGACATGGGCGTGGACGCGCGGCGTTCGGCGCAGATCATCGCCCTGTCGCCGCGGCTGACCACCTCGTTCCTCACCTATGCGCGCAACCTGCCCGCCCAGGCCGCGGCGGCGCACGCCGCGGGGCACGAGCTTTTGCTGCACATGCCGATGGAGCCCTCCGGTTCCGGCTATGACCCCGGCCCCGACGTTCTGCTCACCGCGATGTCGCCGGAGACGATCCGCGCGCGCCTGCGCCAGTCTCTGGCGGCGTTCTCCGGCTACGTGGGGATCAACAACCACATGGGCAGCAAGTTCACCGCCGATGCGGCGGCGATGCGCGTGGTGATGGAGGAACTCCACGCCGACGGCCTGCTGTTCCTCGATTCGCTCACCTCCGGCAAGTCGGTGGGGGCGAAGACGGCAAGCGCCGAGGGCGTGCCCACCTTGGTCCGCGACGTCTTCCTCGACGACAGTCCGGACCCCGCGGCGATCCGCATCCAGCTGCGCCGCCTCGCGGAGCACGCCCGCAAGACCGGCCGGGCGATCGCCATCGGCCATCCGCGCGACACCACCATCGCGGCGCTGCGCGACTGGCTGCCGGAGGCGGAGGCCCAGGGCTTCCAGTTCGTGCCGCTGTCCGCATTGGCTAAAGAGAAATACGGGGGATAGCTCCTCGGGGCCGCTCCCCCTGAGTTTTGCCGCGAAACGGCTATCACGCGTCATGCCGCGTGATGACCTTATGGCGCTACGCGCAAAAATCCAAGGTTCTGGGAGGTGCGGAGGGGGCGCGACCCTCCGCGACGTTTTGGTTTTCAGCGCGCGTAGCGGGGGGCGATTTCGGCGGCGCGCAAGAGGGCGCGGGCCTTGTTGCAGCTTTCCTGGAACTCCTTGTCCGGGTCGCTGTCGGCGACGATGCCGCCGCCCGCCTGCACATACATGGCGCCGTCCTTGACTACCGCGGTGCGCAGGGCGATGCAGGTGTCCATGTCGCCGTTGGCCGAGATGTAGCCGATGCATCCGGCATAGACGCAGCGCCGCACCGGCTCCAATTCATCGATGATCTCCATGGCGCGCACCTTCGGCGCGCCGGAGACGGTGCCCGCGGGGAAGCCCGCCATCAGCGCGTCCATGGCGTCGCAGCCTTCACGGATGCGGCCGTCGACGTTGGAGACGATGTGCATGACGTGGGAATAGTACTCCAGCACCATCTGCTCGGTGACGGTGACCGAGCCCACCTCGGCGACACGGCCGACGTCGTTGCGCCCGAGGTCCAGCAGCATCAGGTGTTCGGCGCGCTCCTTGGGGTCGGCGAGCAGGGCCTCGGCCAGCGCCGCGTCCTCCGCCTTGTCCTTGCCGCGCGGCGCGGTGCCCGCGATCGGGCGGATGGTGACCACGCCGTCGCGCAGCCGCACCAGGATTTCCGGACTCGCGCCGATCACGTGGAAGGCCCCGAAATCGAGGAAGAACATGAACGGCGAGGGGTTGGTGCGGCGGAGCGCACGGTAGAGAGAAAACGGCGGCAACTCGAACGGAATGGCGAAGCGCTGCGACAGCACCACCTGGAAGATGTCGCCCGCGAGAATGTATTCCTTGCCCTTCTCGACCATCGCCTTGAAGGCTTCCCGGGTCATGTTGGAGGCCGGCGGCGGGGTGGGCGCGACCTCGCCCGTGCGCGGCGGCGGCAGGGAGCGCCCGACGTTGGCGAGTGCATCGGCCAGACGCTCGCGCGCGCGGTCGAAGGCGGCGGTGGCGGAGATTCCGGGCTCCGGGCGCACCGGCGTGACCAGGGTGAGGGTGTCGGCGATGGTGTCGAACACCGCGATCAGGGTGGGGCGGACGAACAGGCCGTCCGGCACGTTGAGGAGGTCCGGGTTGTCGTCCGGAATGTTCTCCACCAGACGCACCGTGTCGTAGCCCATGTAGCCGACCAGGCCCGCGGCCATCGGCGGCAGGCCCTCGGGAATGGCGATGCGGCTTTCGGCGATCAGCGCACGCAGGGAATCGAGCGGCGCCGCCGCTTCGGGGGTGAAGGCGTCGGGCGAGAAACGGGCCTGGCGGTTGATTTCCGCGGTCTTGCCATGGCAGCGCCAGACCACGTCCGGGTTGAGGCCGACGAAGGAATAGCGGCCGCGCACTGCGCCGCCTTCCACCGATTCGAGGAGGAAGCTGTTGGGCCGTCCCTCGGCCAGCTTCATCATCACCGAAACCGGGGTCTCCAGGTCGGCGGGCAGGACCATCCAGACGAGCTGCGGCGTCCCGGCTTCATAGGTGGCGCGGAAGGTTTCGAAATCCGGGACGACCTGCATGTCAGTTCAACTCCTGCACCAGGTTGTCGGTGCTGCGGTGCTGGCGCATCTGGAAGGTATCGGTGAGCTGGGTGGTGAACGGCAGCATCAGGGACTCGCCGAGGGCGGTGCGCAGATGGCGCTTGCCCTGTTCGATGCTGTCCTTGAAGTCGGCGACGTTCACCGGATGGATTTCGGCAAGCCGCGCCACGATCGCGCCGTCGGGCGCGGGCGCGCTGGCGGTCTGGCCGACCTCCAGGTCGAACAACGATTTCAGCAGGCTCGGCGGCAGGCTGTTGCCGCGGCGGAACAGAGGCTGCGTGGTGGTGAGCTTGACGTGCTGCGCCTTGGCGAAGGCTGTAGCGTCCTGCGTCTTGGCGAAGTCGGCGGCCAGCGCCTTGGCCTTTTCCACCGCGGCTTCCTGCTGCTTGCCGGCACGCCACGCGGCGAGCAGGTCGGCGCGCACGGAAGCGAAGGGCTTGAGCGCGGCGGGGGTGACCGCGTCGGTGCGAACGACGTAATAGCCGCCCGGCTCGCCCTCGTATTCGGAGAGCGGGCTCTGGGTGCCGGCATCCTGGCCGAAGCCCGTCTTGACGATCTCTGCGGCGGCAGGAATGGAGGAAACCTCCTTGCCGTCCGGTCCCGTGGCCTCGGCGGTCACTGCGGGCAGGGTGACGACGGCCAGACCGTTGAGTTTCGCCGCTTCCTCCAGGGTCGATCCGGCGGCAAGCGCGTCCTCGACCGCGGTGGAGGCGCGGTAGAGCGCGCCCAGGGTCTGGTCGGTCTTCACCGCGGCGGTCACCTTGCCGCGCACCTCGTCGAACTTCGGCTGGTGCGCGGCGCGGATGTCCTCCACCACCAGCACGTGCCAGCCGAGCGCGGACTTGAGCGGTGCCAGCACCGCGCCCTTGGCGGCGGCGAAGGCGGGTTCGGCGAGCGAGGGAAGCAGGCCGTCGCGCCCCAGCCAGCCGAGGTCGGTGAGCACCGCGTGGTTCTCCTTGGCGGCGGCGTCCAGACTGCGGCCTTCCTTCAGCGCGGCGGCGACCTTGGCCGCGGCGGCCTCGTCCTTGAGTAGGATCTGGCGCAGCTTGCGGGTCTCCGGCACCAGGAATTCGGCGGCGTGGTGGTCGAAGTAGTCGTGCAGCGCGTCCTCGGTAACTTCCAGGCGCTTTTCCACGTCCGCCGGGCGGATCGGCAGCACGCTGAGCTTGCGGGTTTCCGGCGCGGTATAGGCGGCGGCGTGCGCCTTCTGGAATTCGGTCAGCGCCGCATCGCCCGGATCGGCGGGCGCGGGCATGTCGGCGGCCTTGATGCCGAACACCTCGGCGACGCGGCGCTCGCCTTCATAGCGCAGCAGCGTGGAGACGAGAATCTGCGGCGCGGCCACCGGCTCGGTGACCGAGTTGACGATGCGCTGCCGCGTCATGTCGCCGCGCGTCATGGAGAGGAAGTCGACCTCGGTGTAGCCGTTGTTCTCCAACAGGCGGCGGAAGCGCTCGCGGTCGAACTGGCCCTTGTCGTCCTGAAAGGCGGAGTTGCCGGTGACCAGCTTCTGGATCGCGGCGTCGGAGACGCCGACGTTCATCTTCTGCGCCGCGGCATCCAAGAGCGCGCGGCTCGCCATCTGCGACAGCACCTGGTCGAACACCCCGAACTTCGCGGCCTCGGCGGCGGTGAGCTGCGGTCCGAAGCGCTGGCGCAGGCGGCGCAGCTCGGTGACGAAGGCGCGCTTCACCTGGCGGCCGGAGACCTCCACGTCGCCCACCGAGATCACCGCCTGGTGGTCCGGGCTGCGCTGCAGCATGTCGGCGACGCCCCATGCGCCGAAGGCGACGATGAGAATGCCGAAGAGGACTTTCACCAGAAGGCTGGAGAACAAGCGACCGACGGAATTGGACATGGCGGAGGCAATCCGGGACAGGAGTTTCGGGACGGCGGGACAAACCGCTTCGGCGCGATAATAGGGGGCGATTCCGGCCCGCTGCAAGGTATAAGTCGCCGCTCGGCAATGCTTCACAAGCCGCGGCGCGGCGCGTATGGTGGCGGCGGGCAGGCGGACGGAGACCCGCCGCGGCGAACATCGAGGAGGCACCAGATGAACAAGCGTCGTCCGCTGATCGCGGGAAATTGGAAAATGAACGGCCTGGCCGCCGATGGCGCCGCGCTGGCGAAAGCGGTGGCGGACAAGGCGCGGGCGGGCGCGCCGCCGTGCGATCTGCTGGTCTGCCCGCCGTTCACCCTGATCGACCGCGCGGTCGCGGCGGTGCAGGGCAGCCCGGTCGCCGTCGGCGGGCAGGACTGCCACGCCGCGGTTTCCGGCGCGCACACCGGCGACGTGGCGGCGGAAATGCTGAAGGACCTGGGCTGCGCCTATGTGATCGTCGGCCATTCGGAGCGCCGCGCCGACCACGGCGAGACCGATGCGGCGGTGAAGGCGAAGGCCGAGGCGGCGCTGCGCGCCGGGCTGATCGCCATCGTCTGCGTCGGCGAGACCGAGGCGGAACGCGACGCCGGGCAGACCGAGGCGGTGGTGGCGCGCCAGGTGAAAGGCTCTCTGCCCGCGGGCGCGACGCCCGCCAATCTGGTCGTCGCCTACGAGCCGGTATGGGCGATCGGCACCGGCCGCACCCCGACGCCGGCGGATGCGCAGGCGGTGCATGCGCGCATCCGCGCCGAGTTGAAAGGCCTGATCGGCGATGCGGCGGATGCGGTGCGCCTGCTCTACGGCGGCTCGGTGAAGCCCGGCAACGCGAAGGAGCTGATGGCGCAGGCCGACATCGACGGCGCGCTGGTCGGCGGGGCGTCGCTCAAGGCGGAGGACTTCTGGGGCATCGTGCAAGCCTACGCCTGACCCTCAAAGGGGAAAGGTGCGATACGGGCGGCCGCATACCTGGGTATGGACGACGACGGAGTCCGGGCCGATCAGGCTGATGCCGTAGGCCGGGTCCTCGTCCGTACCCAGAATCGTCTCCGCGTTTCCGCTCAAATCCAACGCCGCCTGATGATTGATCGCGGGCAGGGCGGAAAAGGGAATGCCCTGCCAGCTTCCCGACAGCGGCCGGTGCAGGTGGCCGAAGAAAATCTGCCGGACGTTGCCGTGGCGGCGCAGCAGGCCGAGCAGCGCGGGCGCCTCCGCCAGGGCGATGGCGTCCATCGAGGCGATGCCGACGCGGCACGGCGCGTGATGCATGAACACGAAGACCGGCTGTCCCGCGCTTTCCTCCAGGCGCGCTTGCAGCCAGGCTATGCGGCGCGGGCAGATTTGTCCGGCGTGGCTGCCGGGCTGCACCGTGTCGAGGAAGATC
>JBFWJB010000115.1:0-8823 GCA_050253435.1 Rhodospirillaceae bacterium | reverse complement strand
CCCCGGACCCCTAAGTTTTTCGCCGCGCAGCGGCAGGCAACACCTTCGCCGCCGACGCGCGATCTTATGGCGCTGCGCGCAAAAACCAAAAGTTAGGGGGAGCGCGAGGGGACGAGTCCCCTCGCAACGTTTTGGTTTTTCTCCCGCTTCTCCCCAATCTCGAGATTCTTCTTTACACCGGCGGATGATCGTCTAGATTGAGCCCGACATTCTTATTGGAGCGGCCAGCGGGCGCCGATGGGGGTGGGCCGGTGGCCCACTTTTTTTGTTTTTGGGCGCCTGCATCGGCGGAGAAGAGAGCGGTATGGACATTGCGCGGCACGTGGCGGATTTGATTCTGCCGAGCCTGACCGACATGGGCTACGAGCTGGTGCGGGTGCAGTTCACCGGCACGACGCGGCACACCCTGCAGATCATGGCGGAGCGTGCGGACCGCGGGGCGATGACGGTGGACGACTGCGCGGAGATCAGCCGCGCGGCCTCCGCGTTGCTGGACGTGGACGACCCGATCTCCGGGCAGTACGTGCTGGAGGTGAGCTCGCCCGGTCTCGACCGGCCGCTCACCCGCAGCGGGGATTTCGTGCGCTTCGCCGGATTCGCGGCAAAACTGGAAACGGTGATGCCGGTGAACGGGCGCAAGCGGTTTTCCGGCCGCATCGTCGGAGTGAACGATGCGGGCGCGGTGGTTCTGGCGGCGGAGGAACTGGGCGAGGTGATCGTGCCGTTTTCCAACGTCGCGCGGGCGAAACTGGTGCTGACCGACGATCTGATCAAGGCAGCGGAAAAAGAGCAAGGTTGAGGATCGACAGGATGGAACGTACAGCGGCATTGCCACGGCCGGAGTTGCTTCAGGTTGCGGATGCGGTCGCCCGCGACAAGGGGATCGACCGCGACGAGGTGATCCAGGCGATGGAATCGGCCATTCAGAAGGCCGGGCGGTCGAAATACGGCCATGACTACGACATCCGCGCCGTCATCGACCGCAAGACCGGCGAGATCAAACTCGCCCGGTACATCGAGGTGGTGGAAGAGGTGGAGGACGAGAACGTCCAGATGCCCGCCGACGACCGGCGCGCCAAAGAGGCGGGCCTCGCCGTCGGCGAGTTCCTGGTCGATCCGCTGCCGCCCATCGATTTCGGCCGCATCGCCGCGCAGACCGCGAAGCAGGTGATCGTGCAGCGGGTGCGCGATGCGGAGCGGATGCGCCAGTTCATGGAGTTCGAGAACCGCTCGGGCGAGATCGTCAACGGCCTGGTCAAGCGCGTCGAGTTCGGCAACGTCTACGTGGATCTCGGCCGCGCCGAAGCGCTCTTGCGCCGCGACGAGCTGATCCAGCGCGAGGCCTTCCGCGTCGGCGACCGGGTGCGCGCCTACATCATGGCGGTGCGACAGGAGCCGCGCGGCCCGCAGATCTTCCTTTCGCGCACCCATCCGCAGTTCATGGCGAAGCTGTTCGCCCAGGAAGTGCCGGAAATCTACGACGGCATCATCGAGATCAAGTCGGTAGCGCGCGACCCCGGCTCCCGCGCCAAGATCGCGGTGATTTCCAACGACTCCTCGATCGACCCGGTGGGCGCCTGCGTCGGCATGCGCGGCTCGCGCGTGCAGGCGGTGGTCGGCGAGCTGCAGGGCGAGAAGATCGACATCATCCAGTGGTCTCAGGACCCCGCGACCTTCATCGTCAACGCGCTGGCGCCGGCGGAAGTGACCAAGGTGGTGCTCGACGAGGAAACCAACCGCATCGAGGTGGTGGTGCCCGACGACCAGCTGTCGCTGGCGATCGGCCGCCGCGGCCAGAACGTGCGTCTCGCTTCGCAGCTCACCGGCTGGGACATCGACATCCTCACCGAGCAGGAGGAATCCGAGCGCCGTCAGGAAGAGGTGAAGTCCCGCTCGCAGATGTTCATCGAGGCTCTGGACGTGGACGACGTGATCGCCCATCTGCTGGTCACCGAAGGCTTCACCTCGGTGGAGGAAGTGGCGTTCGTTCCGGCGCAGGACCTGGGCGACATCGAGGGTTTCGACGACGAGATCGCGGTGGAGCTGCAGAGCCGCGCCCAGGCCTATCTCGAGGACCGCGACCGCGCCGCCTCGGAGCGCCGGGTGGAGCTCGGCGTTGCCGACGATCTGGCGGAAATCGAGGGCCTCACTCCGGTGATGCTGGTGAAGCTGGGCGAGGCCGGGGTGAAAACCCTGGACGACCTGGCCGATCTCGCCAGCGACGAGCTGATCGAGATCGTCGGCGCCGACGAGATGAGCGAGGACGAGGCCAACACCGTGATCATGGCGGCGCGCGCCCACTGGTTCGCGGATGAGGAAGAGGCTGCGGCGGAGCCGGAAGACGGTGAGCACAACCCCTGACATCGTCGAGGACGACGGGCCGCGGCGGCGCTGCCTGGTTTCGGGCGGGCCGCAAGCCGCCGAAGGACTGCTGCGCTTCGTCGTCGGACCGGAGAACCAGTTGGTCCCCGACATCGAGGAACGGCTGCCAGGACGGGGTTTTTGGTTGAGTGCACGCCGGGATGTGGTAGAAACGGCGGTCAAGCGTAAGGCTTTTCACCGCGCTGCGCGCCGCGAAGTGGCGGTGCCCGCCGATCTCGCCGTGCAGGTGGAACGCCTGCTGCTGCGGCGGTGCCAGGACTCCCTGGGGCTGGCGCGGCGGTCGGGGCGCGCGGTGTGCGGCTTCGACAAGGTCGCGGCGGCGTTGAGCGAAGGCCCGGGCCGCCTGATTACGGCCGCCGACGGCAGCCCGGACGGCAGCCGCAAGATCGCGCAGGCGGCGCGGCGCGCGGGGGCGAACCCCGCCCCGGTGGCCGCCGCGCTGAGCGCCGAGGAGTTGGGTTTCCCATTCGCCCGCGACCGCGCGGTGCATGTCTGGGTGGCGGCGGGTCCGCTCGCGGAGCGGATCGCCCGGGATATGGCGCGGCTCGCGTCGTATCGCGGAATCGACAAGGTTGGTGCGCCGGAGTAGGCGCGAAGAACGGCAGATATTCAGGATAGTGATGGCGGACGATACCACGGAAAACGATCGAAAGGCTCCCCTGACCCTGCGCAGCGGAACTCTGGAATTGAAGAAGACGGTTGAAAAAGGCCGTGTTCGCCAGAGCTTTTCGCATGGCCGGTCGAAAGAGGTGAAGGTCGAGGTCCGCCGCAAACGGACCATCGCCGCGGGGCCGAACGCCGGCTTCGGCGCGGTCGGCGACGACGGCGTGCTGACCAACCAGGAAAAGGCGCAGCGCCTGCGCGTGTTGCAGGAGGCCCGCCGCGCCGAGGAAGAGGCCAGGCGCGCCGCCGAGGAAGAGGCGCAGCGGGCCGCCGAAGAGGCCGCCCGTCTGGCCGAAGAGGAAGCCGCGCGCAAGGCGGCGGAGGAAGAGGCCGCAAAGAAGGCCGCCGAGGAAGCCGCGAAAAAGGCCGCCGAAGAGGCCGCCAAGCCCGCCCCCGCGCCGGAAAAACCGCCGGTGGTGGTGGACCTGCCGCGCCCGGCCAAGGAAGTGGACGCCTCCGGCCCCGCCGAAGTGCGCAAGCCCGCGAAGAAAGACGCCGAAACGACCGGCGACGACGAGAGCGACGAAGGCGACCGCGCCCACCGCAAGGCCGCGGCGCGCCCCGGCACGCCCGCCCCGGCCAAGGTTCCGGCCAAAAAGTCCGAACCGCGCCGCCGCATGGGCAAGCTCACCATCACCGCCGCGCTGTCCGACGAGGACCGCGAGGAACGCGGCCGCAGCCTCTCGGCGGTGCGCCGCGCCCGCGAGAAGGAGCGCCTGAAGCAGCTCGCCATGGCGAAGAGCCAGGAAAAGGTGGTGCGCGAAGTGGTGGTGCCGGAAACCATCAGCGTGCAGGACCTCGCCAACCGCATGGCCGAACGCGGCGCCAACGTCATCAAGACGCTGATGAAAATGGGCGTGATGGCCAACATCAACCAGATCATCGACGCCGACACCGCACAGCTGGTGGTCGAGGAATTCGGCCATAGCGCCAAGCGCGTCGCCGACTCCGACGTGGAAGACGGCCTCAAGGGCGCGCCGGATGCGGAGCACCTGCTGCAGCCGCGGCCGCCGGTGGTCACCGTGATGGGCCACGTCGACCACGGCAAGACCTCGCTCTTGGACGCCCTGCGCGCCACCGACGTGGCGGCGGGCGAGGCGGGCGGCATCACCCAGCACATCGGCGCCTATCAGGTGGAAATGTCCACCGGCGAGCGCATCACCTTCATCGACACCCCCGGCCACGAGGCGTTCACCGCGATGCGCGCCCGCGGCGCCCAGGTCACCGATATCGTCGTCCTGGTGGTCGCCGCCGACGACGGCATCATGCCGCAGACCATCGAGGCGATCCGCCACGCCCGCGCCGCGCAGGTGCCGATCATCGTCGCGATCAACAAGATGGACAAGCCGGGCGCCAACCCCGACCGGGTGCGCACCGAGCTCCTCAATCACGAAGTGGTGGTGGAAAGCCTGGGCGGCGACGTGCAGTGCGTCGAAGTCTCGGCGAAGAAGCACCTCAACCTCGACGCCCTGCAGGAAGCCATCCTGATGCAGGCGGAAATCCTCGACCTCAAGGCCAACCCCGACCGCGAGGCGGAAGGCGTGGTGGTCGAAGCGCGCATGGAGGTCGGCCGCGGCTCGGTCGCCACCGTCCTGGTGCAGCGCGGCACCCTGCACGTCGGCGACATCTTCATCGGCGGCAAGGAATGGGGCCGCGTGCGCGCGATGACCGACCACCGCGGCCAGAAGCTCGACTCCGCCGGGCCGGGCGTACCGGTGGAGGTGGTGGGCTTCCAGGGAACCCCGGGCGCGGGCGACGACTTCCTGGTCACCAACAACGAACAGAAGGCCCGCGAAGTCGCCGACTACCGCCACCGCAAGGAACGCGAGGCGATGCAGGTGAAGACCGCGCGCTCCTCGATGGAAGAAATGTTCGCCAAGATTCAGGCGGGCGAGGCCAAGGAATTCCCGGTGGTGGTCAAGGCCGACGTGCAGGGCTCGGTGGAAGCCCTGATCGGCACGCTGGAAAAGATCGGCAACGACGACGTGCGGGTGCGGGTGCTGCACGCCGCGGTCGGCGCGATCAACGAATCCGACGTCACCCTGGCCAAGGCCTCCAACGCCCTGGTCATCGGCTTCAACGTCCGCGCCAATGCCCAGGCGCGCGATCTCGCCCGCCGCGACGGCGCGGAAATCCGCTACTATTCGATCATCTACGACGTGGCCGAGGACATGAAGCGGGCGCTCTCCGGCATGCTCGCGCCGGAACTGAAGGAAAACTTCATCGGCTACGCGGAAATCCGCCAGGTGTTCAACATCACCAAGGTCGGCCGCGTCGCGGGCTGCATGATCACCGAGGGCGTGGTGCGGCGCGGCGCCAAGGTGCGCCTGCTGCGCGACAACGTGGTGATCCACGAGGGCGCGCTCGGCCAGCTCAAGCGCTTCAAGGACGACGCCAAGGAAGTCCGCGAAGGCTACGAGTGCGGCATGTCGTTCGAAAACTACAACGACATCCAGGTCGGCGACGTCATCGAGTGCTACGAAATCGAGGAAATCGCCGTTACCCTGTAAAACGGGAAACCTTTCCGGAGGGACTCGGTCCCTCCGGACCTCCCATATGTTTTTCGCCGCGAAGCGGCAGGCAACGCGTTCGTTGCAACCGCCGCAGTCCTGCGAAAACCAACGGTTATGGGGTCCGGGGCCCGAGGCCCCGGCGGGTGCGGGCAGAGCCCGCGACCTTATTATTCTCCCGGAGGCCCGAGATGATCCAAGCCCCATCGCAACGGCAGCTTCGCGTCGGCGAAGAGATCCGTCATCTGGTCGCCCAGGCCCTGGAGCGCGGCGAACTGCACGACCCGGTGCTCGACGTGGTTCCGGTGACGATTTCCGAGGTGCGGGTGAGCCCCGACCTGCGGCACGCCACCGCCTTCGTCATGCCCTTGGGCGGGCTGCGTCTCGACGACGTTCTGGCGGCGCTTTCGCGCAACGCCTGGGTTTTCAACAAGCTGATCGCGCGCGCCCTGCGCCTGCGCTACACGCCGACGCTCAACTTCATCGCCGACACCAGCTTCGACGAAGCCTCGCACATCGACGCGGTGCTGCGCCGTCCCGAAGTGGCGCGCGATCTCGGCAAGGACACCGACGGCGACGATGCGTAAGCGCAAGGGGCGGCCGATCGACGGCTGGCTGGTTCTCGACAAGCCCTACGGCATGACCTCCACCGCGGCGCTCGGCGCGGCGCGGCGCGTTTTCAACGCGGCCAAGGCGGGGCATGGCGGCACGCTGGACCCGCTGGCCACCGGCATTCTGCCGATCGCCTTCGGCGAGGCGACGAAGACCGTGCCCTTCATCATGGACGGGCGCAAGGCGTACCGCTTCACCGTGCGTTTCGGCATCGCCACCGCCAGCGACGACGCCGAGGGCGCGGTCACCGCGACCTCGGATCTGCGCCCCTCGGCGGAGGAGATCCGCGCGGCGCTGCCGCGCTTCCGCGGCGCGATTTCCCAGGTGCCGCCGCTGTTCTCGGCGATCAAGGTGGCGGGCGAGCGCGCCTACGACCTTGCGCGCGGCGGCGAGACGCCCGATCTGCAACCGCGGGAGGTCGTGGTGCACGCGCTCGACCTTCTGGAAATGCCCGATGCGGACCATGCGGTGTTCGCCGCGGAGTGCGGCAAGGGCACCTACATCCGCTCGATCGCGCGGGACCTCGCCGCCGCTCTCGGCACCGTCGGACACGTCTCGGCGCTGCGCCGCACGCGGTGCGGCCCTTTTTCCGAGGCGGACGCGATTTCTCTGGATAAACTGTTGCCCCTCGGGCATAGTGCGCCGTCCTTGGACCTTCTGCATTCCGTCTCGACCGCGCTGGACGACATCCCGGCCCTGGCCCTGACCGAAGAGGAGGCCCGCCTCCTGGCGAACGGGCAGGCTTTGCCGCTTCTCCCCTTGTTGAAGCGCTCGCCGTGTCCGGAAGCCGCCACCGCGCCCGTTGTGCGGGCGATGTGCGGCGAGCGGGTGGTTGCGATCGCGCGGGTGGAAGACCACAGGTTGAAGCCCGTGCGCGTCATTCATACACACGAAGATGGAGATTCCGGTGTCGATCACGCAGGAACGCAAGCAGGAACTGATTAAGGAATACGCCACCGCCGAAGGCGACACCGGGTCGCCGGAAGTTCAGGTGGCGGTGTTGTCCGAGCGCATCAAGAATCTGACCGAGCACCTCAAGGAGCATAAGAAGGACTTCCACTCCCGTCGGGGCCTTCTCATCATGGTGGGTCAGCGCCGCCGCCTTCTCGACTATGTCAAGAGCAAGGACGTGAAGCGGTACGAAGGCTTGGTCCAGCGGCTCGGACTCCGCCGTTAAGCCGATGCGGAACCGGTGGGACGTCACGGATGTCCCGCCGGTTCGCCTTTTCCCGGCTGGGTTCCGGAGGAAAACGCACACGGCTGCGGATCATCATCCGGCCTCCCCGCGCAGGTGTTTTTGGTTTTCGAGGATGCGCCGCGCAAGGTGCCGCCTCGCGCAGGGAGCCGGGCAAAACCCGAAGGAAACGATGCATGTCTCTTTTCAATATCACCCGTAAGGAACTGCTCTGGGGCGGTCGCAAGCTGGTTCTGGAAGCCGGCAAGGTCGCGCGTCAGGCCGATGGGGCCGTGATGGCCACCTACGGCGAAACGACGGTTCTTTGCACCGTGGTCGGCGCGAAGTCGGCCAAGCCGGGTCAGGACTTCTTCCCCCTGACCGTCAACTATCAGGAGAAGGCCTTCGCCGCGGGCAAGATCCCCGGCGGCTTCTTCAAGCGCGAGGGCCGTCCCTCGGAAGCGGAGACCCTGATCTCCCGCCTCATCGACCGTCCGATCCGTCCGCTCTTCGCCGACGGCTACAAGAACGAAACCCAGGTCATCTGCACCGTGCTGTCGCACGACATGGACAACCCGCCGGACATCGTGGCGATGATCGGCGCCTCGGCGGCGCTGACGATCTCCGGCCTGCCGTTCCTCGGCCCGATCGCCTCGGCGCGCGTCGGCTACAAGGACGGCCAGTACATCCTCAACCCGACGATCGCGGAGATCGCCGAGTCCGATCTCGACCTCGTCGTCGCGGGCACCCGCGAGGGCGTGCTGATGGTGGAAAGCCAGGCCAAGCAGCTCACCGAAGAGGTGATGCTGGGCGCCGTGACCTTCGGCCACGACGCCTTCCAGGCGGTGATCGACGCGATCATCGGGATGGCCGAGTCCTGCGCCAAGGAGCCGCGCGACGTGCCGCCGCCCGCGCCGGAAGTCGCGGTGACCAAGGCGAAGTTCGACATGGCCGGCATTCCCGCCAAGTTCGCCGCCGCCTACGGCATCAAGGCGAAGCTCGAGCGCCAGGACGCAGTCAAGGCGGTGCGCGCCGAGGCCACCGAGCTTCTGGACGAAACCACGGTGGACGCCGCCGCCGCCAAGGACATCTTCGAGGAGATGGAAGCCGAGGTGGTGCGCGGGGCGATTCTCGACACCGGGGTGCGCATCGACGGCCGCAAGAACGACCAGATCCGCCCGATCGAGGCGGAGGTCGGCGTGCTGCCGCGCGCCCACGGTTCGGCGCTGTTCACCCGCGGCGAAACCCAGGCGCTGGTGGTCACCACGCTGGGCACCGGCCAGGACGAGCAGATCGTCGACGCGCTGGAAGGCGAGTACCGCTCGACCTTCATGCTGCACTACAACTTCCCGCCCTACTCGGTTGGCGAGGCGGGCCGCATGGGCTCTCCGGGCCGCCGCGAAATCGGCCACGGCAAGCTCGCCTGGCGCGCGGTGAAGCCGCTTCTGCCGCAGGCGGAGGACTTCCCCTACACCATCCGCA
>JBFWJB010000114.1:0-8827 GCA_050253435.1 Rhodospirillaceae bacterium | reverse complement strand
CTTATATGTACGGAGGGCCTGGGGAAGGTCAAGACGATGTGGGGGCTTAGCTGCCGCGCAAGAGGGCGACGCGCGGCGCAAACGCCTCCACCACCGCGTGGTAGAGCGGCCGCTTGAAGGGGACGATCAGCTCCGGCAGGGTGTCGAACTCCGCCCACTTCCAGGTGGAGAACTCGGGGTGCGCGGTGGCGATGTCGATGTCCGCGTCCGCACCGAGAAAGCGCATCAAAAACCATTTCTGCTTCTGCCCGCGGAAGCGCCCCTTCCACACCCGGTCGGCGATGGCGGGCGGCAGGTCGTAGGTCAGCCAGTCCGGGGTTTCGGCCAGCACTTCCGCCGCGCCGGTGCCGATCTCCTCGGCCATTTCGCGGAAGGCGGCGGTGCGCGGGTCTTCGCCCGCGTCGATGCCGCCCTGGGGCATCTGCCAGGCGGGTTCCGGGGTGTCGATGCGCTGCGCGACGAACACCTGGGCCGCGGGATTGAGCAGGACGAGGCCGACGCCCAGGCGGTAGGGGCGCTCGGCATAGGGCAGGGAAGCGGTCATTGGGCTTTCACCACGGCGGACAGGGGGGCGAGCTGCAGCGCCTTGCCGGGGAAGGCGGCGAACCAGGCGTGCAGCATCGAGAGATTCAAGGGCGTGGCGTCGGCGACGATCACCGCCGCGCCGCGCGCGCGGGCGAGGGTTTCGGCATGGGCGATGCGGGCGGCGACGCGCTCGCGGAAACTGCCCGCGGGGATCGCCACGTCCACCGTCGCATGCGCCGGGCGCATCTTGGCGGTTTCGAGGGGAGAGGCGCGGCCGGAGGCGACATAGGCGATGCCCATGCGGGAGAGGTCCTGCATCAGCGCGGCGAAATGCGGCGGCGAGGCGGCATAGCGTTCGCCGTCGCGGGCGAGCAGGCCGACGTAGACGTCGCCGCGGGCGAGCGCGCGGTCCAGCCGTTCGCGGTTCTTGTCTTCGCCGAGCGCGGTGAGCAGGCCTTCCGGCCCCGGATCGACGGCGGGAAAGGCTGCGGCCTCCATGCCGAGCTCCAGCAGCGCCTCATGCCCCGCGGCGCGCGCCTGCGCCAGCCCGGCGCGCAGTTGCGGCGCGTCCACGTCGAAGGCGAGCGTCACCTCCGGCGGCATCGAGTCGATGGCGGCGCGGGTGGGCTCCGCGGCGAGGCCGACGCGCACGATCACCGCGATCCGCGGGATGCGCGCCTGGGCGGTGAAGGGGCGGCCGTAGACCTGCCAGGCGTGGCGGCCGTCGGCGGCCACCGCGGGCAGCACCAGCCCCGCCGGGGTGCGCTGCTGCAACTCCGCCAGCGGCGCTTTGGGCAGCGGCTGCTGCGGCGGCGGGAGCTTGGGCAGGTCGGCGAGCCGCGGCGGCTTGGAGGGCGCGTTGCGGTCGGCGCGCGGCGACGGCATCTCCGGCTCCCCGGCGACGGGCGGCGCGGCCTGCGCGGGCGGCGGCGCGGCGGGTTTGTCGGCGGCCTGGTCCGGCGGAGTCTGCGGCTCCGCAGCGGCGGTCTGCTGGGCCGGGGCGGTCGGCTCCGGCGCGGCGGGCGCTCCGGGCGGCGCGGCGGAGAGGGTGCCCATGCGGCGCGCCACGTCCGGGTTGTCGGCGGGAACGCTGCCCGGCGGGCGCATCAGGGCGTTTTTCAGGTTTTCCGGACCGGGCGCAGGGGGCATGGCGCGGACCACGCGCCTGCCGCGGTTGGGGGTGGTTTCCGGCGCGGACGGGGCCGCCTCGGCGGCGGGCTTTTCCTCGTCTGCGGGCCTCAGCCAGAAATAGGCCGCAGCGCCGCCGCCGCCGCCCACCAGCAGCAGAACCATCGCCACCGCCATCAGGCGTTTGCGCCGCTGGAAGCGGGCGTCCTGCGCCTCGTCCGCCAGGCCGAAGGGGTCGGCCGGGGCTTCCGGCGCCTGGCCGAAGGCGTCGGAGTCCTCCGCCTTGCGCCGGAACAGGCGGGCGAACAGACCCCGGCGCGGCGTCGCGCCGTTGCCGGAGTCCGAACCGTTGCCGGAAGATTTGCCCACCTGCTCCCCCTTGGTTAGCGCGTCCCGGTCTTACGACGGCTTGGCGGCGTAGAGCGCCAGGCCCTTCAGCAGGTCGAGCGCCCGCTGCAACTGGTAGTCCTCGGCGGACTTGTCCTGCGGCGTGGCTGGCGCAGCCGGGGCTTCCGGCGCCTGCGGCTTTTCGGCCGCGGCGTCTTCCGGCTTCTTGTCCAGGGCGTTGCGGTAGTCCGCCTCCTTCATCTGGCGGCGCGGCTCCAGCATCTCGATCTTCGCCACCGGCACCTCGATGTCCGGCTCGATGCCCACCGCCTGGATGGAGCGGCCCGACGGCGTGTAGTAGCGCGCCGTGGTGAGCTTCATCGCGCCGTGGCCGCGCAGCGGAATGATCGTCTGCACCGAGCCCTTGCCGAAGCTCTTGGTGCCCATCAGGATCGCCCGCTTCTGGTCCTGCAGCGCGCCGGCGACGATCTCCGACGCCGAGGCCGAGCCGCCGTTGATCAGGACCACCAGCGGCAGCCCGTCGATAAGGTCGCCCTTTGCGGCGTTGTAGCGCTCGGTCTCGCGCGCGTCGCGGGCGCGGGTGGAGACGATCTCGCCGTGGTCGAGGAAGTCGTCGGCCACCGCCACCGCCTGCTCCAAAAGGCCGCCGGGGTTGTTGCGCAGATCGAGGATGAAGCCCTTGAGCGGCTTCTTCTTATCCGCGCGCATTTCCTTGATCGCCTTCTTCAGGTTGGCGTCGGTGCGCTCGTTGAACGAGGTGATGCGCAGATAGCCGATCTCGCCCTCGCTGCGGGCGCGCACCGACTTGATCTTGATCACCGCGCGCTTGAGCTTGATGTCGAAGGTTTCCTTCGCGCCGCGCCGCACCGTGATGACGATCTCGGTGCCCACCGGGCCGCGCATCTTGTCCACCGCTTCGGAGAGCGCAAGCCCCAGCACCGGCACATGGTCGATGTGGGTGATCATGTCGCCCGCCTGCACGCCCGCCTCGGCGGCGGGGGTGTCGTCGATCGGCGAGATCACCTTGACCAGACCGGCCTCCATGGTGACCTCGATGCCCAGGCCGCCGAACTCGCCCTTGGTGTCCACCTGCATGTCGGCGTAGCTCTCTTTGTCGAGATACGCCGAATGCGGGTCCAGGGACTGCAGCATGCCGCTGATCGCCGCCTCGATCAGCTGCTTGTCGCTGACCTCCTCGACATAGTCGCGCCGCACGCGTTCGAACACGTCGCCGAACAGGTTGAGATATTCGTACGCGGAATCGTCGTTGCGTGCGTTTGCGCTTACGGGTGCCTCGAAGGTCAGCAGCAGTGCGCCGAGCCCGAGAGCGATCATGGAGTTACGCGTCATCCTTGTCCCTTGCCTTTGCCGGCGGTGAGCCAGGGGAGTGGGTTGATGGGTTGGCCGTCGTGGCGAAGTTCCACATAAAGTTCCGGGGAAGCCGCGTCGGCCATCGTGCCGACGGGTTCCCCCGCCAAGAGAGATTGTCCGGCGGCGGCGTCGATCCTGTTCATCCCCGCCAAAAGTATATGATATCCGTCCCCGTATTCGATGATCAAGAGTTGCCCGTAGCCGCGGAACGGTCCGGCGAACAAAACTACGCCGTCGAAGGGGGAAATCACCTGTGCGCGGGACCGCGTGGCGATGGTAATGCCCTTGGCGTGGATGCCCGCCTGGGTGATCTGGCCGTATTTCTGGGCGACCTCGCCGACGGCGGGCAGCGGCAGGGTGCCTTGCGCCGTGCCGAAGCCCTTGGGCGGGCGTGCGGGCTCGATGCGCGGCGGCGGCTTGGCCGCGGTGCGGCTCTGCTTGGCGCGTTCGAGGGCGCGCTTGCGCGCCTCCTCGCGCTGGCGGGCGCGTTCCGCCTCCAGCTTGGCGATCAGCTCCTTGAGGTCTCCGGCTTCGCGCGCCAGCGTCTGCATGCGCGCCGCCGCCTCCTCCGAGGCCTGGGCGGTCTCTTTCTGCATCGTCGCCTTGTCGGCGAACAGAGTCTTCAGTTCGTCGTGGGTGTGCGCAAGGTCGGAGGTCACCGCGGCGATGCGGTCCTTCTGCCCCTTCACCTGGGCGCGCAGGGCGGAAAGCTTGTCGAGGTCGCCCTTCAAGTCGCGCGCCGAGGCCTCGATGGTCGGCACCGCGGAGCGCAGCAGAATGGCGGAGCGCACCGTATCCGCGGGCGGCGTGGGCTGTGCGATCAGGGCCTCGGTGGGCCGCCAGGCGAGGCGCTGCAGCGCCGCGATCACCGTCACCATCTGGTCGCCGCGGCGGCCGATCGCCGCCTGCAGGGTGCGCTGCTGCTTCTGCAGGGCGCGCAATTTCTCCTCCAGGCGGGTGAGGTCCGCCTCGTGGCGGCGCACCGTGGCGGCGGCGCGCACCATCTTGCGCTTTACCTCCTGGCTGTCGCGGGAGAGCGCCTCGGCCTTGCGCTTCAGCTCCTCGTGGCGCTTCTGCTCTTCCTTCAGCGACTTCTCGACGCGGGAAAGATCGGCCTTGGGCGACGCAGGCTCCGCCGCCGCCGCCGGAACGGCGGCGGCGAGGGCGAACAGAACGGCGAGGACGCGCGTCGGCCCCATGGGCAAGGCTTCACTCCTCGACGAGCAGGCAGTGGCCGGTCATCTCGGCGGGCTGCGGCAGGCCCATCAGGTTGAGGAGGGTGGGCGCCACGTCGCACAGCGCGCCCGCCCGCAGGCCCTTCACCCGCGCGGGCGCATGGCGCAGCACCGCGCGCACCGGGCCGGTGGTGTGGGCGGTGTACGGCCCGCCGGTTTCCGGGTCGCGCATCTGCTCCGCATTGCCGTGGTCCGCGGTCATGAACAGCGCGCCGCCCATCTTCGCCACCGCGGCGTCGAGGCGGCCGATGCAGAGGTCCACCGTTTCCGCCGCCTTCACCGCCGCCTCGATGATGCCGGTGTGGCCCACCATGTCGCCGTTGGCGAAGTTGATGACGACGAGGTCGAACTTGCCGCTCTCCACCGCCGCCACCAGCTTGTCGGTGACCTCGATCGCCGACATCTCGGGCTTGAGGTCGTAGGTCGCCACCTTCGGGCTCGGCACCAGGATGCGCTCCTCCCCGGGGAAGACCTTCTCCTCTCCGCCGTTCAGAAAGAAGGTGACGTGGGCGTACTTCTCGGTCTCGGCGATGCGCAGCTGCTTCAGGCCCGCCTTCGCGGCCACCTCGCCGATGACGTTGACCAGGGTCTGCGGCGGGAAGATCGCGGTCATGAAGGGGTCCAGTTCGTCGGAATAGCTGACCATGCCGACGCGCCCGACGAAGACCACGGTCTTGGCCCGCGCGAAACCGGCGAACGCCGGGTCGAGCAGCGCGGTGAGGATCTGCCGTGCGCGGTCGGCGCGGAAGTTGGCCATCACCACCGCGTCGCCGTCGGCCATGCCCGCATAGCGGCCGATCACCCGCGGCACTACGAACTCGTCGGTTTCGCCCGTCTCATAAGCTGCCGCCATCGCGGCGTCGGCGGTGGGCGCGCCCGCGCCCGCGGCGGAGACCATCGCGTCGTAGGCCTTCTGCTCGCGGTCCCAGCGTTTGTCGCGGTCCATCGCGTAATAGCGGCCGCTCACCGTGGCCACCGCCACGTTTTCGCAGTCCTGCACCGCCTTTTCGAAATCCGCAAGATAGCCGCGACCGGAAGACGGCGGCGTGTCGCGCCCGTCCATGAACGCATGCACCCGCACCGGAATGCCCTGCGCATCGAGAATGCGCGCCAGCGCCGCAATGTGCGCCTGGTGCGAATGCACTCCGCCGGGCGACATCAGGCCCATCAGGTGGCAGGCGCCGCCGCTCTCCGTCAGCGCCGCGATCAGCTCGTTGAGCGCCGGGGCGGCCTCGATCTCGCGGCTCGCGATCGCCGCGTCGATGCGCGGCAGTTCCTGCATCACCACGCGGCCGGCGCCGAGGTTCATGTGCCCGACCTCAGAGTTGCCCATCTGCCCCTCCGGCAGGCCCACCGCCAGACCCGAGGTCTTGAGCAGCGCGTTCGGGCTCTCGGCGACGAAACGGTGCCAGTTGGGAATGTTCGCCAACTCGATGGCGTTGTCCGGCCCGGGCGGACGCTCCCCCCAACCGTCGAGGACGCACAACACAATAGGCTTCGGAACGGCAGTCTTCTCAGTCATCGCATCATCCGGGAGGTTGTGGCAAAACCGGGTCCTCAATATAGGCGGTTCATAGCCCCCATGCTATGGCGGAGACCGGAAGCGTACTGTAACGCATGAAGAAAAAACTTTGCGAGAGGACCCGGCCCCCCGGGGGCAGGTAAAACCAGGCCGGGCTCTGCCCGGACCCGCAAAGGGCCGGGAGGCCCCTTGACCCCATGACTTTTTTCGCCGCGCAGCGGCTATCGACCGTCACGCCGCGCGATGGCTCTATGGCGCTGCGCGCAAAAACCTAAAGTTATGGGGTCTGGGGCCCGCGGCCCCAGCGGGGTCCAGGGGCGGAGCCCCTGGCCTGGTTTTTCTCACGCCCGGTGGTAGGGGTGGCCGTCGAGGATGCACTGGGCGCGGTAGATTTGTTCGGCGATGAGGCCGCGCACCAGGAGGTGGGGCCAGGTCAGCGCGCCGAGGGCGAGGGTGAGGTCGGCGCGTTGGCGCACGGTTTCATCGTGGCCGTCCGCCCCGCCGATGAGGAAGGCGGCGGCGGGCGCGCCCTGGTCGCGCCAGGCGCCGAGGGTGGCGGCGAGTTCGATGCTGGAGAGGGATTTGCCGCGTTCGTCCAGGGCGACGATGCGCGCGCCGGGCGGCACCGCGGCGAGGAGCTTTTCCGCTTCGCGGCTTTGGCGTTCGGCGGTGGGGAGCGGGCGGCGCTCCTCCACTTCGCGCAAGTCTATGGGCGGGCGCAGGCGCGCCGCGTAGTGGGCGAACAGCGCCTGTTCCGGTCCTTTGCCGCCGCGGCCGACCGCGGCGATGAGAAAGCGCATGGCGTCGCCTCAGGCGTTGAGGCTTGCCGCCGCTTCAGGCCCGCGGGGCGGCGGAAACCCCGCCGTGCCGAAAGGGCGTGCGGTTTCGGTTTCCTCGGCCGCCGGGATGTGGCCCCACATCTTTTCCAGGTTGTAGAAGGCGCGGACTTCCGGCCGGAAGATGTGGACGATGACCGAACCGGCATCGACGATCACCCAGTCGGAATTCGCCTTGCCCTCGGTGGCCGGGCGCAGGCCCGCGTCCTTGAGGCGGCGCAGCATGTGGTCGGCGATCGCGCCGACTTGCCGCGACGAGCGGCCGGAGGCGATCACCATGAAGTCGGCGATGCTGGTTTTTCCCGCGAGATCGATGACCGAAATGTCCTCGGCCTTGTCGTCGTCGAGCGAGCGGCAGACGATGCGCACCAGGTCGGCGGCATCGGCGATGGCGTCCTTGCCGCGACTGGGCGGCTCCTGGACGTCGGAGGAGGTTCTTAGAGAAGTTATGGTCGTCTCCATCGGTTGTTCGGCGCATTCCGCAATTTCTGTTGCGGTTGAGCCAATCTTTACTTCTTGCGTTTTTTGAGGAATTTGTCGAGTCCGGTTTTTTCCCGGATTGCGGTGGCCGAGGCCGGGTGCCGCCGCCCCGGCAGGAAGGCCCAGACCGGCGGCGTTCCGTCGGCGAGGCGGTGCAGGCGCGAGCCGGTGCGCCGCTGATGCCGGAAGCGGTGCGCCGCCCGGCTGCTCAAGGCTTGATAGGTATAGGGTTTTCTGTCGAACACGGCGACCGGCACGGTGGCGAAGATGCGCGCCCAGCGGTCCCAGTGGTGCATCTGCATCAGGTTGTCCGCGCCCATCAGCCAGACGAAACGGATGCACGGGAAGCGGCGGCGCATGGCGCAGAGCGTATCGGCGGTGAAGCGCGTGCCGAGGCGGCTTTCGATGTCGGTGACGCGAATCTGCGGGTGGCGCACGATCAGCCGGGCGCGCCGCACCCGTTCCGCCAGGGAGAGCATCATCCGGCTGTCCTTGAGCGGATTCTGCGGCGTGACCAGCCACCACACCTCGTCGAGGCCCAGCGCCTTGATCGCCTGCAGGCTGATGAAGCGGTGCCCCGGATGCGCCGGATTGAACGACCCGCCGAGCAGGCCGACGGCGCGGTGGCGGCGGTCTCCGGCGGGGGGAAGCGGGCGTTTGCGGACGAGGCGTTGGTGGATCTGCATTTTCGGGGTCAGACCGGCCGCACCTGTCCGGTGCCGCGCACCTTGTATTTGTAGATGGTGAGCTGCTCCAGACCGACCGGGCCGCGGGCGTGGAAGCGGCCGGTGGAGATGCCGATCTCCGCTCCCATGCCGAACTCGCCGCCGTCGGCGAACTGGGTGGAGGCGTTGTGCACCACGATGGCGCTGTCCACCGCATTGAGGAAGGCCTCCGCCGCCGCCGGGTCGGCGGTGATGATCGCATCGGTATGGTGGGAGCCGTGCGCCGCGATGTGGGCGAGCGCCTCGTCCAACCCCGCAACGGTGCGGATGGAGACGATGGCGTCGAGGTATTCGGTGTCCCAGTCCGCCGCATCCGCGGGCAGCACGCGCGCATCCAGCGCCGCCGCCTCGGCATCGCCGCGCACCTCGCAGCCTGCGGAAATCAGCGCATCCAGCACGCCCGGCAGGTGGGTGGAAAGCGCCGCGCGGTCGATGAGGATGGTCTCGGTGGCGCCGCAGATGCCGGTGCGCCGCATCTTGGCGTTGAGCGTCACTTCGCGCGCCATTTCCGGGTCGGCTTTGGCGTGGATGTAGGTGTGGCAGAGGCCGTCCAGGTGATTGAACAGGGGGATGCGGCTCTCCGCGGTGACGCGCTCGATCAGGCCTTTGCCGCCGCGCGGCACGATCACGTCGACGAACTCGGTCATGGTCAGCAGA
>JBFWJB010000113.1:0-8845 GCA_050253435.1 Rhodospirillaceae bacterium | reverse complement strand
CGTCGGCGCGCGGCGTCTCGACACCCTGGATTCGGTGGAACTGGACCTCGGCATCGTCGGGCCGCAGGCCTACGGCGAGGAAATCCAGAACGGCTTCCACGACCTCATCCAGGTGGACCGCGCCATGGGCTGGGACAACCAGTTGAAGAACGAGCCCGCTCTGGCGCTGTTCTTCTCCCGCACCTGGCGGCCGCAGGCGTGGGAGGCGGCGGGCATGGAGGCGGATGTCCTGCCGCAGATCGGCGGCAGCCTGGGCAACGTCTACACCCATGCGGAGGGCGGCCTGGTGCTGCGTTTCGGCCAGGGGCTGGACATCGACTACGGGCCGACCCACATCCGCCCCTCCTCCACCGGCATCGCGGCGGTGGAGCCCTCGCGGGATTTCTCGTGGTATCTGTTCGCCGGAGCCTCGGGGCGCGCCGTGGCGCGCAACATCTTCCTCGACGGCAACACCTTCGTCGACAGCCCGAGCGTGGAGAAGAACCCCTTCGTCGCGGATTTCCAGCTTGGGGCGGTGCTGGCGTTCACCGGCTACCGCATCACCTTCTCGCAGGTCTTCCGCACCCCGGAATTCAAGGAGCAGAGGGGCTCCGACCGTTTCGGCTCGCTCACGCTGTCGGCAAAATTCTGATGACCTCGCCGCGCCCGGCGATCTCTACGCGGTTGCGCCCCTTGGCCTTCGCCTCGTAGAGCGCCTCGTCGGCGGTGCTGAACGCCTTTTCCAGGGGCTGGCCCTCGCACCACAGCGCCACGCCGAAGCTCGCCGAGGCGGTGAAATCGCCGCTCTCCGCCGCAATCGGCGTAGCGGCGAAGCGGGCGCGCACGCGTTCGGCGACCATCGCGCCGTTCTCGGCGTCGGAGCCGGGCAGCAGCAGCGCGAACTCCTCGCCGCCGATGCGCCCGAGCGCATCGGACGGGCGGATCATCTCCTGCACGATGCCGGTGAACACCTTGAGCACGGTGTCGCCGGTGGCGTGGCCATGGCTGTCGTTGATCCGCTTGAAGTGGTCGAGGTCGCAGATCACCAGGGCGACGGCATAGCCGCCGCGGCGGGCGCGCCCCGCCTCCATGGCGCAGCGCTCGGTGAAGGCGCGGCGGTTCATCGCGCCGGTCAGCGGGTCGGTGGTGGCGAGGCGGTGCAGCTCGCTCTCCTTGCGCTTGCGCTCGGTGATGTCGGAGAACGCGGTGTAGATCAGGGTGTCTTCCTGCAGGCGCAGGATGGTGGTGGCCCCCTGCACCCAGCGGATATCGCCGTCGGGCCGCCGCATCCGGGCCTCGCGGTCGTCGATGTGGCCGCGGGTGTTGAGCTCGGCGAGCAGCGCCGCGTACTGTTCGGGCGATTCCCAATAGTCCGCCGCAGGCACGCCGACCAGCTCCTTGATCGAGCGACCGAAGAACTTGGCCGCCGCCTGGTTGACGTAGGCCACCATGCCGCTGGCGTGCCCGGTGAGGATGACCGGAATCGGCGAGGCGTCGATGATCGCGCGCAGCGCCGCCTCGTTCTTCTGCAGCGCCTGTTCGACGCGCTTGCGTTCGGTGATGTCGGCGAAGGCGGCGAACATCATCGGCTTGCCGTCCATCACCACCCGCGCCCCGGAGAACAGCACCCAGCACTTGCGCCCGGCGACGGTGTTCATGGTGATCTCGAAGTTCTCGATGCGGCCGTTGTCGGCAAGGTAGCCCTTGAGCTCCTCGCTGAAGGTGGGGTCGGCGTAGAGGTCGAAGACGTTGGTGTCGGAGAGCGCCGCCGGATCGATGCCGAAGAGGTCGAGCGCCTGCGCATTGGCCTGCACCGCGCGGCCGTCGAGGCCCGCCAGCACATAGGGCACCGGCAGGGAATCGAACACCCGGCGCAGCTGGTCGCGGGAAATGCGCAGCGCCTCGCGGTTGTCGCGCAAGAGCGACAGCGCCTCCGCCTGGCGGCGCTCGCGCGCCACCGCCAGCCACACCATGCCGAGAAAGATCAGGGGGGCCACCGCCATCACCCCGGTCAGCGCGAGCAGGCCGAGGCGCAGCGCGGCGCCGTCGAAGCGGGCGAGCAGCGGCGAAAGCCCGCCGTCGAAACTCAGCACCGCGGCAAGCAGCGAGAACGAGGACACCGAAAGCGCCAGCGCGAGGACCAGCGAGACGCGGCGCACCAGGGCGCGGCGCGGCACCGTGCGGCCCGCGACGGAGGGCGCGGCGGAGGCGCTCATAGTATCGGTCTCGGACCGCCCGGTATCGCGCATGTCGTTCAAACCGATCCGCCTCACCTGCTCATGAAGAGATGCCGTCAGACTTGCCTCAATGCAAATAGCGGCACACAAAGCCGACGATGCGGCAAAGCCCCCTAAGGAAGTGTTGTTATAGACCCGACCTTGGAGCGCGTCCAAGTTTATGAATCGCAATCCCAGGGGGATAAGAGGATTTTCTGCCGCGAATCGGCGTCAGGATTCGGCGCTGCGCGCCACTTCTTGTAAAAACGTGTCCAATACCATGTTGGGGCGACCACCCTTGCGCACAATGACCGCATACCGCGTACGGTAGGTGGTGATGTCGGGACGAATCGGGCGCATCCGGCCGTCGGCCACCCATTTCGCCGCCACGTGGTCGGGCAGAAAACCGACGTAGAGCCCGGTGAGAATGAGGAAGGCGATGCCCTCGCGGTCGGTGGCGGTGGCGGCGGACCGCATGCGCTGCAACAAGGGCGCGATCTCCGCCGCCTGGGCGTGGGCGGGCATCACCGCGTCGCAGCGGGCCAGCGCCTCGATGTCGATCTCCGCATCGGGGCGGGAGAACAACGGGTGCTGCGCCGCGCAATAGAGATGCGCCTCCTCCTGGTAGAGTTCCAGGTAGTCGAGGCCCTGCAACCGCCGCAGCTCCGGAATCACGCCGACGTGCAGGCGGCCGTCGAGCACCCCCTGCTCGACGTCCGAAGGCGGCGCCATGCGGATCCGGATGACCACATCCGGGCCATTTTCCTTCAGGGACTTCAATGCATTGGTCACGCGCATCCGCGGCATGGTGACGAGGTTGTCGGTGAGCCCGATGGCCAACTCGCCGGTCAGGCGCTCATGGATCGCGTGCACCTCGGCGCGGAAGCTTTCCACCGAGGTGAGCAGGCGCAGCAGTGCGTCGTAGACCCTCCGCCCCTCCTCGGTCAGCGCGAACCCGGCGCGGCCGCGGCGGCACAGGCGCAGGCCGAGGCGCTTTTCCAGATCGGTCATCGCCAGGCTGATCGCCGAACGGGTGACGTTCAGCTCCGCCTCCGCCTGGGCGAAGCCGCCGCGCTCCACCACGGTGCGGAACACCCGCAGGAGGCGGAGATCGGCGTCGCCGACCGCCCCCATGCGGAAGGCCGAAGTGCGTGCCATAAGTTAAGTATCCCCTTAAGTTTGCATTATTCGTTTTGGATTTATCAAAACTAGCGCCGCCGCTACCCTGCCTCAAGATTTTTTCCGGGAGCCGCTGCCCCGAGGGGGGGTGCGTGCGCCTTCTTCTGCCCTGGAGCCCGCGCGATGACGATGACCATGCCCAACGATCTCTCCGCCCACTGGATGCCGTTCTCCGGCAACCGCTTCTTCAAGGCGCACCCGCGCATGATCGTCAAGGCGGAGGGCTGCACCTACACCACCTCCGACGGCAAGACCCTGGTCGACGGCCTTTCCGGCCTGTGGTGCTGCGGCGCCGGCCACGGCCGCAAGGAGATCACCGAGGCGGTCTCCCGCACCGTGGCGGAGATCGACTACGCGCCGGGCTTCCAGGTCGGGCATCCGCTCTCCTTCGAGCTCGCCTCGCGCATCGCGGCGCTGACTCCGGGCGATCTCAACCACGTGTTCTTCTCCAACTCCGGCTCCGAGGCCGCCGATACCGCGATCAAGATGGCGCGCGGCTACTGGAAGGTGAAGGGCGAGCCCTCGCGCACCAAGGTGATCGGCCGCATCAAGGCCTACCACGGCGTCAACTTCGGCGGCATGAGCGTCGGCGGCATCGTCGGCAACCGCAAGATGTTCGGCGCGGGCATCGACGCCGACCACCTCTCCCACACCCTGCTGCCGGAGAACGCCTTCTCCCGCGGACTTCCGGAAAAGGGCGTGGAACTGGCGGAGCAACTGGAGGAACTGGTCTCCCTGCACGACGCCTCCACCATCGCTGCGGTAATCCTCGAGCCGTTCTCCGGCTCCGCGGGCGTCGTCGTGCCGCCCAAGGGCTACCTCAAGCGCATCCGCGAAATCTGCGACAAGTACGGTATCCTCCTGATCTTCGACGAGGTGATCTCGGGCATCGGCCGCACCGGGCAGATGTTCGCCGCCGAGACCATGGGCGTCACCCCCGACATCATCAACATCGCCAAGACGATCTCCAACGGCGTGATCCCGCTCGGCGCGACCATCGCCTCGGAGAAGATCTACGACGCCTTCATGGCGGCGGGCGGCCAGGACTACGCCATCGAGTTCCCGCACGGCTACACCTATTCCGGCCACCCGGTGGCCTGCGCCGCGGGCCTGGCGATGCTCGACATCTTCAAGAAGGACGACCTGCTGGCGAAGTGCCGCGCGCTGATCCCCTACTTCGAGGACGCCATCCACTCCCTGAAGGGCCTGCCCTATGTGGAGGACATCCGCAACTTCGGTCTCGCCGGGGCGGTGCAGGTGGCGGAGATTCCCGGTTCCCCGGCGAAACGCGCCTTCGACATCTTCCAGACCTGCTGGGATAATGGCGCCTATGTGCGCGTCGGTGGCAACACCTTGCAGTTCGCACCCGCCTTCATCGCGCAGACCTCGGACATCGACCGCCTGTTCTCCATCGTCGCCGACGCCCTGAAGGCGCAGGCGTGACCCCCATCGTTCAGAGCATACGGAACCTAGCCTCATGAAAATCTACGGCCATTACATCGGCGGCCGCGCCATCGAATCCTCCGCGCAGAAGCAGGACGTGTTCAACCCCGCGCTCGGCAAGGCGGTCGCCCAGGTGGCGCTCGCCTCCGCCGCCGAAGTCGGCGCCGCGGTGGAAACCGCCAACGCCGCCTTCCCGGCGTGGGCCGCCACCCCGGTGGCGAAGCGCGCGCAGGTGATGTTCCGCTTCAAGAATTTGCTGGAGCGCGACGCCAAACGCATCTGCGCCGCGATCTCCGAACACCACGGCAAGACCATGGACGACGCCATGGGCGAGCTGATCCGCGGCATCGAGGTGGTGGAATACGCCACCGGCGCGGGCGAGATCCTCAAGGGCGAGCACTCCAAGAACGTCGGTCCGGGGATCGACGCGTGGAGCGAGTTCCAGCCCCTCGGCGTGGTCGCGGGGATCACCCCGTTCAACTTCCCCGCCATGGTGCCGATGTGGATGTTCCCGATGGCGATCGTCTGCGGCAACAGCTTCGTCTTGAAGCCGTCGGAGCGCGACCCCGGCGCGGCGCTGATCCTCGCCGAGCTGCTGGAGGAAGCGGGCCTTCCGGCGGGCGTGTTCAACGTCGTCAACGGCGGCAAGGAGGCGGTGGACACCCTGCTCACCCACCCGCTGGTCAAGGCGGTGAGCTTCGTCGGCTCCACCCCGATCGCCGAATACATCCACAAGACCGGCGTCGCCAACGGCAAGCGGGTGCAGGCCCTGGGCGGCGCCAAGAACCACGCCATCGTGATGCCCGACGCCGACCTCGACAACGCGGTCACCGCGATGATCGGCGCGGCCTACGGCTCCGCCGGCGAGCGCTGCATGGCGATCTCGGTCGCGGTCTGCGTCGGCGACGCCGTGGCCGACGACCTGATCGCCCGCCTCAAGACCGCGATCGCCAAGATCAAGGTCGGCGCCTACACCCAGGATGCCATCGACATGGGCCCGGTGGTCACCGCGCAAAGCCGCGACCGCATCGTCGAGTACATCGGCAAGGGCGTCGCCGAGGGCGCGGACCTGGTGGTGGACGGCCGCGGCATCACCGTGCCGGGCTTCGAGAACGGCTACTTCGTCGGCCCCACCCTGTTCGACAAGGTGAAGCCGGGGATGAGCATCTACACCGACGAAATCTTCGGCCCCGTGCTCTGCGTCGTCCGCGTCGAAACCCTGCACGAGGGCATGGCGCTGATCGACGCCCACGAGTTCGGCAACGGCACCTGCCTCTTCACCCGCGACGGCGAGGCGGCGCGCTACTTCACCGACAACATCCAGGTCGGCATGGTCGGCATCAACGTGCCGCTGCCGGTGCCGGTGGCCTACCACAGCTTCGGCGGCTGGAAGCGCTCGCTGTTCGGCGACCTGCACATCTACGGCCCGGATTCGATCCGCTTCTACACCCGGCGCAAGGCGGTCACCCAGCGCTGGCCGGCCAGCGGCATCGAGGAGAAGACCCAGTTCGCCTTCCCCAACATGGCGCGCTGAGGCGGTTCAAAACCAAAACTCCGTGGGGGACCTCGGCCCCCCACGCCCCCATAACTTCGCGCTGCGCCATAGCGGCAGCGGGGGGCATTGCCTGCCGCTGCGCGGCAAAAACCAAGGGCCTCGTCACTCTTACGGCTGAGAGCGGATCCCCAGTTCGTCGATGCGCGCCTGCAGATAGAGCTCGATGAAATTGCGGCTGAGGTTCGAGAGCGTCGCATGCCGGGGCATCGACAGCACCAGCGGCACCCGCCGCTCGGTGAGGAGCGGCCGGAAGATGAGCCCCTCGCTGCTGATCGAGCGCACCGTGAATTCGTCGACCAGCGCCATGTCGTAACCGGCCCGCACCAGCTCCACCGCGGTCAGCACCGCCCGCACCTCCATGCTCGGCGCGTGCCGCTCCTCCTGTTCGATGAAGACGTCGCGCATCACCGAGCCGATGGCGGTGTCCTGCGGGTAGGAGACGAACATCTGCCCCCGCATGTCGTTGAGGAAAATACGGGACTTCTCCGCCAGCGGATGGTCCGCCCGCATCACGCACATCACCTGCCCGGAACAGAGCACCGTGGATTCGATCACCGGATGCGGCAACCGGCAGATGGTCAGGCCGAAATCCGCCGCATCGGAGACCAGATCGGCAAGCACGCGATCGTTGGAAACGGTGTCGAAGCGGACGAAGGCGTTGGGGTTCTCCCGCTTGAAGCGGGTGAGGATCGGCGGCAGGAAGGTGTTGCCCAGGCTCGGGTTGGACACGATGCGCACCGTCCCCGCCACCCCCAGGCGCAAATCGCGGGCGAGGTTGCCCGCCATCGCGAAGGCGGCGAAGACCTTTTCGGATTCCTCGTAGAGGGAATGCGCCTCCCGCGTCGGCCGCAGGCGGCCGCCGCTGCGCAGGAACAGAGGAAAGCCGAGCTGCGCCTCGAACTGCTTGAGGAGGTTGCTGACCGCGGGCTGCGAGATCAGCAGAATCTTCGACGCGCCGAGGGTGGACCCCGCGCTCATCACCGCACGAAAAACCTCGAGATGACGCAGTTTCACGATTATTACCTCATCCTATAACCATCGCCCCGGAGTCGCGCGTTTGGTTTTTCGCGCTTCCACGCCGGGACACATGGGGTTTCCGCCCTTCTTCCGATGCCCGGACGCGCGGACGGTGCGCCTCCCGCGCCACACCGAAATACGGCAGGCCGTTAAAATAAATCGTTTATTTACAATATATTGATACGCGTTTTTATGAGAAATTTATACTATAAGTTAGAGTTATCATAATGGCGCATTTTTTGATTTGTCACAAAAAATAAAAGGTGAAAAGAAGGGCATGAGCGGCGCACGCTGGGACCAGTGACCGAATTATGTGCAATCGCTCCGCTCCGAATTCCGATCCAAGCCATACAGCGAAGGGAGCCCCCCTTATGAATATCAAGACGTTCCTCGGCTGCGCCGCCTGCGCGGCGGGCCTGCTGCTCCTGCCCTTCCGTGCCGAAGCCCTCACCCTGACCTATGCGACCAACACCGCGCCCACCGGGTTGCGCGGGATCGCGGAAAAGATGTTCCTCGACGAGATTTCCACGCAGTCCGGCGGCGAGATCAAGGTCCGCGCCTACTGGGGCGAATCCCTCCTCAAGGGCAAGGAAATCCTCAAGGGCGTGTCCGACGGCGTGGTCGACATGGGCCACGTCAACACCGCCTACTATCCGAAGCGGCTGCTGCTCAACAGCGGGCTGATGATGTTTCCCCAGGGGCCGACCGAATACGCCGGCATGATGAAGCTCTACGACCGGCTGTTTCAGGAAATCCCCGAGCTGTCCAAGGAAATCGCCGGGTTCAAGCAGCACATCGTCTACCTCTATGCGGTGAACCCCTACGGCGTCGCCTTCACCCGCCCGGTGACCGACCTCGCGGGGATGAAGGGCCTGCGCGTGCGCGTCTCCAGCCGCTGGTATCTGTCGGTTCTCGAGGCGATGGGCGCGACCCCGGTGTCGGTGCCGTGGGGCGACTGCTACATGTCGCTGCAGACCAAGGCGATCGACGGCGTGATGACCAATTACGACTCCATCCATCGCGTAAAGCTGGATGAAGTGGCGCCGCACCTTCTGGTGATGAAGGAGCTGTGGCTCCCCACCCCCTACCTCCTGACCATCGGCGACAAGGCCTGGAAGCGCCTCTCCGCCGAACAGAAGGCGATGGTCGAAAAGGCCGCCACGGTGTCGCGGCAGAAGTTCACCAAGCTCTACGGCGAGATGTTCGACGAGGTCATCGCCTCGCAGAAAAAGGCGGGCTACACCGTCACCTTCGCCTCCAAGAAGGACATCGCCACCTGGGTCGCCTCGCCGCAGAACGAGGCGAACAAGAAGCAGTGGATCGTCGAAGCCAAGGAACTCGGCGCCGCCGATGCCGAAGCCATCCTCGGCAAGATGGGCAAGATCGTGGCCGACGCCGTCGCCGCGGAAAAGTGAGTGCGCGCCGGACGCGCCCCGGGGAGCCCGCCTCCCCGGGG
>JBFWJB010000112.1:0-8847 GCA_050253435.1 Rhodospirillaceae bacterium | reverse complement strand
GCAGCTCCATCACGTTCTTGCGCGCCTGCAGGGCCGCCGGGGAGTTGGTCTTCACCACCATCCCCTCGCCCACCGGCTGCGCGCACGAGGCCACCGGCTTCGGCACCTTCTCGATTTCCACCAGGCACATCCGGCAGTTGGCCGCCACCGGCAGGCGCGGGTGGTAGCAGAACCGCGGAATCTCGATGCCCAGCTCTTCCGCCGCCTGCAGAACCGACGTGCCGGCCGGGACTTCGACTTCCAATCCGTCGATGGTCAGTTTCGGCATTCTCAGTCTCCTACGCGGCGCGATGCTTCGCGTCCGCCCGGCGGGCGGCGATGCGTTTTTCGATTTCCGGGCGGAAGTGGCGGAACAGCCCCTGGATCGGCCATGCCGCCGCATCGCCGAGCGCACAGATGGTGTGGCCCTCGATCTGGCGGGTGACCTCCAGCAGCTGGTCGATCTCCGCCACCGTGGCCTCGCCCTTCTCCATGCGCACCATGGTGCGCCACAGCCAGCCGGTGCCCTCGCGGCACGGCGTGCACTGGCCGCAGCTTTCGTGCATGTAGAAGCGCGCCAGCCGGGTGATTGCGGCGACCAGATCGGTGGAGGTGTCCATCACGATCACCGCCGCGGTGCCGAGGCCGGAGCGCACGGCGCGCAGCGAGTCGAAATCCATCTTCACGTCGTCGCAGACGTCCTTGGGAATCATCGGCGTGGACGAGCCGCCGGGGATCACCGCCAGCAGGTTGTCCCAGCCGCCGCGCACCCCGCCCGCATGCTTCTTCAGAAGCTCCTTGAGCGGAATGCCCATCTCCTCCTCGACGCAGCACGGCGTCTCGACGTGGCCGGAGATGCAGAAAATCTTGGTGCCGTTGTTGTTTTCCGGCCCGAGACCGGCGAACCACGCGGCGCCGCGGCGCAGCACCGTGGGCACGTCGGCGATGGTCTCGACGTTGTTCACCGTGGTCGGGCAGCCCCACACGCCGACGCCCGCCGGGAACGGCGGCTTGGCGCGCGGCTGGCCCTTCTTGCCTTCCAGGCTCTGGATCAGGGCGCTTTCCTCGCCGCAGATGTAGGCCCCCATGCCGCGGTGGATGTAAACGTCCATCGCCCAGCCGGACTTGCAGGCGTTGGGGCCGAGCAGACCGGCGGCGTAGGCCTCGTCGATCGCCCCCTGCAGGATATTGGCTTCGTTGTAATATTCGCCGCGCACGTAGATGTAGGCGGCATGCGCGCCGATGGCGAAGCCGGCGATCAGGCAGCCCTCCACCAGCTTATGCGGCTCGTGGCGCAGGATGTCGCGGTCCTTGCAGGTGCCGGGCTCGCCTTCGTCGGCGTTGACCACCAGATAGTGCGGCAGCGGCCCCTCGCCCTTCGGCATGAACGACCACTTGAGGCCCGCGGAAAACCCGGCGCCGCCGCGGCCGCGCACGCCCGCGCTCTTCATTTCGCCGACGATCCAGTCGCGTCCCTTCTCCAGGATCGCCTTGGTGCCGTCCCAGTCGCCGCGCTTCTTCGCCGCCTTGAGCGCCCAGGGCTGAAAGCCGTAGAGATTGGTGTAGATGCGGTCCTCGTCGCGCAGCATCAGCTCGTCTCCTTCCCGGCTTTGGCGGGTTTCGCCGTCTTGGCCTTGGGCGCCGTCTTGGCTTTGGGGGCCGCCTTGGGTTTGGGCGCGGCAGCCTCAGCTTCGGGTTCGGCCTTGGCCTTGGCGGCCGCCTTTGGCTTGGCGGGCGCGGACTCCTTCGCCACGTGCTCGCCGGCGACCTCCTTGAGCGTCGTCGCGCCGGTGCACGGGCACGAGCCGCGCCGCCCGGTCTGCGAGCCGATGGGCGGAGCCTCGCCCTTCAGCAGGGCCTCCAGCACCGCCTTGGCGGTGTCGTAGGTGAGGTCCTCGTAGAGGTCGTCGTTGACCTGCATCACCGGCGCGTTGGCGCAGGCGCCCAGGCACTCCACCTCGGAAAGCGTCGCCGCGCCGTCCTCTGTGGTTTCGCCGAACGCCACGCCAAGCACGTCCTTCGCCGCGCGCACGATCTCCGGCGCGCCGCGCAGCCAGCAGGAGATGTTGGTGCAGATCTGCACGTGCAGCCTGCCCACCGGCTTGAGGTTGTACATGGTGTAAAAAGTGGCGACCTCGTACACCTTGATCGGCGGCATGCCGAGCATCTCGGCGACGCAATCCATCGCGGCGCGGGAAAGCCAGCCCGCCTGGCGCTGCGCCAGGTCGAGAAGCGGCATCACCGCGGAACGCTGCCGCCCCGCCGGATACTTGGCGATCACCGCCTCCGCCCGCTTCCGGTTTTCCGCGGTGAAGGCGAAGGTTTCCGGCTGTTCCACGGTTTCGATCGTCTCCACGTGGTAGGTCTCGCTCATCGGTCGATCTCCCCGAACACGATATCCAGGGATCCGATGATCGCCGTCATGTCGGCGAGCATGTGCCCTTTCGACAGCTTGTCCGTCGCCTGCAGGTGGGCGAACCCCGGAGAGCGGATGTGGCAGCGGTACGGCCGGTTGGTGCCGTCGGAGATCAGGTACACCGCGAACTCGCCCTTCGGCGCCTCGACCGCGGAGTAGGTCTCTCCCGCGGGCACGTGATAGCCCTCGGTGAACAGCTTGAAGTGATGGATCAGCGCTTCCATCGAGCGCTTCATCTCGGCGCGCGGCGGCGGCGATATCTTGTGGTCGTCCACCTTCACCGGGCCGCCCGGCAGCTTCTGCAGGCACTGGCGGACGATACGGATCGACTGCCGCATCTCCTCGACGCGCACCAGGTAGCGGTCGAAGCAATCGCCGTTCTTGCCCACCGGAATGTCGAAGTCGAGGTCGGCATAGCAGTCGTAGGGCTGCGCCTTGCGCAAGTCCCACGGCACGCCGGAGGCGCGCAGGCACGGCCCGGAGAAGCCCCAGGCGATGGCGTCCTCCTCGTCGATCACCCCGATGTCGATGGTGCGCTGGCGGAAGATGCGGTTGCCGGTGAGCATGCGCTCCATATCGACGATGAAGGCGGAAGCCTCGTCGCACCACACCGCGATGCGGTCGGTCAGCCCCGCGGGCAGGTCGCAGGCGACGCCGCCGGGACGGAAATAGTTGGCGTGCATGCGCGCGCCGGAGGCCCGCTCGTAGAGCTCCATGCCGCGCTCGCGGATTTCGAAGCCCCAGAGGATCGGCGTCATCGCGCCGACATCCATGGCATACGAGGTGAGGTTGAGGATGTGATTGAGAACGCGGGTGATCTCCGCATACATCGCGCGGATGTATTGCGCCCGCGGCGGCGCCTCGATGCCCAGCAGCTTTTCCACCGCCAGCGCAAAGCCGTGCTCCTCGCTCATCGGCGAGGTGTAGTCGAGGCGGTCGAAATACGGCAGCGCCTGCATGTAGGTTTTGTATTCGATCAGCTTTTCGGTGCCGCGGTGCAGAAGCCCGATGTGCGGGTCGGCGCGTTCCACCACTTCGCCCGAAAGGTCCAGCACCAGACGCAGCACGCCGTGCGTCGAGGGGTGCTGCGGCCCGAAGTTCATGGTGAAGATTTCGCTGCGTGTCTCGGCCATGATTCCGGGTTCCCCTTACTCTTTTCCGCCCGTCGCCTTCTCGTCGCCGGGCAGTGCCTTGGCGACGCGCTCCAACTCCGGCCCCTCCCAGGGGCTCAGGTTGTCGAAGGTGCGGAATTCCTGGGTCAGCTTGACGGGTTCGTAGACGACGCGCTTCTGGCTGTCGTCGTAGCGCACCTCGACGAACCCGGTGAGCGGAAAGTCCTTGCGCAGCGGATAACCGTCGAAGCCGTAGTCGGTGAGGATGCGCCGCAGATCGGGGTGCCCGTCGAAGAGGATGCCGTACATGTCGTAGGTTTCGCGCTCGAACCATCCGGCGGAGGGGAATATCTCCACCACCGACGGCACCGCTCCCCCCTCCTCCACCGCCACGACGATGCGCACCCGAAGATTGTGCTTCATCGACAGGAGGTTATAGACCACATCGAAGCGCGGCAGGCGGTCCGGCCAATCGACGCCGCAAACGTCCATCAGTTGCTTGAACAGACAGACGCCGTCATCGCGCAAAAACATCAGGAGCGGCACCAGGCCCTGCGGCTTGGCGCGCACCACCAGTTCGTCGCCCTCGAGCGCGACCTCGTCCACATGGTCGCCCAGCAGGGCATCGATATGGTCGCCCACTTCCTGGTGGGCGCTGCGGCGGGTTTCGGCAAATGCGTCGGTCATCGGTTCAGGTTCCGTGCAAGAGGCGAAAACGGCGGGTCAGCGCGACAGGGTGCGGCTGCGGCGGATTTTCTTCTGCAATTGGAGAATGCCGTAGAGCAGCGCCTCCGCGGTCGGCGGGCAGCCGGGCACGTAGACATCCACCGGCACGATGCGGTCGCAGCCGCGCACGACGGAATAGGAATAGTGGTAATAGCCGCCGCCGTTGGCGCAGCTGCCCATGGAGATCACCCAGCGCGGCTCCGCCATCTGGTCGTAGACGCGGCGCAGGGCGGGCGCCATCTTGTTGGTCAGGGTGCCGGCGACGATCATCACGTCGGCCTGGCGCGGGCTGGGGCGGAAGACGATGCCGAAACGGTCAAGATCGTAGCGCGAGCAGCCGGTGTGGATCATCTCGATGGCGCAGCAGGCCAACCCGAAGGTCATCGGCCACATCGAGCCGGTGCGCGCCCAGTTGAGCAGGTCGTCGAGCTTCGCCAGAACGAAGCCGCGGTTGGACAATTCCTCGCCGACCAGGCCCAGCATCTCGTCTTGAGTCAGGCCGTCGGGAATTTCGGGTCCGGACAGGACCGGGTTGCGCGCCTCGCCGCCGTTCATGACCTTACTCCCATTCCAGAGCCCCCTTGCGCCACTCATAGATGAACCCGACCGTCAGAACGGCGAGAAACACCAGCATGGAGGCCAAGCCGAAGGTGCCGATGCGGTTCAGCACCACGGCCCAGGGGAACAAAAACGCAGCCTCCAGATCGAAGATGATGAAGAGAATGGAGACCAGATAGAACCGCACCTCGAAGCGCGCCCGCGCGTCGTCGAAGGGGTCGAATCCGCATTCGTAGGCGGAGACTTTCTCGGTATCGGGGTTCTGCCGCGCCACCACGTAGGAGGCCACCACCATCACCCCGGCCATGCCGAGGGCTACTCCGATGAACACCAGGATCGGCAGGTATTCCCGCAAGAGCTCGTCCATGAGTTCAGCCCCTATCACCGTAGAATCGTCGCAACGGCGGCACGCGCACCGGACGCACCGCCCGCCGGTTTCCGGCGAGTGTACGCCCACAAACGCGAATGGGGAAACGGCACCGTCGCCGCGGCATAGATCGAACGCCACAACGACGAGATACCCATGACTTTCGGTCTACGTCCCAACCGTCGCCACAGCATGTAATCCCGCAGGTGCCTAAGTGTCAAGAAAGGCATGGGGGTGATATCTAAACCTACCCGCCAGGACCTACCCGCGGGTAGGGTCGCATACGACAGCCGCAAGGCCGACGATAATATATCCATAGTTATACGCAAACGCTTCGAAACATTCAACAAAACACGCCACCGCGTCCGATACAGGACATGGACAGCAAACTTTGGGAATTCAACCCGCGGCGACCTATTTCGAGTCTTTCAACGCGCCGCATATCGCCAAGCTGCGGGAAAGCGCCGCCCAGCCCTTGACGGGGAAAAACCGCCCATTATATTCGAAGTCTCTAATGTTAAGGCGCCATACCCATACGATCCAAGGAGTTCCGTCATGAGCATCGACCGCGTGGTCCTGCTGTTCGCCGGTGGCGTGGTGTTCGCCGCCTCGATTCTCGCCTATCTCGCCAGTCCCTACTGGCTGCTGCTGTCCGGATTCGTCGGCCTCAACCTGATGCAGGCCTCGGTTACCGGCTTCTGCCCGCTGGCGATGGTTCTCAAGAAGTTCGGGTTCGCCCCCGGCGTGGCGTTCAAGTAGCGCAGGCCTTGCCTGCCCCGGCGCGAAGCGCCACACTGCCCCGGTCCTCTTCGCATAAGGAAACCGGGGCATGGAAATCCATACGCTTCTCGCCATGGCCGTGGCGCTTTCCATCGCCGCGGCGACGCCCGGCCCCGCGGTGTTCGCCATCGTCTCGCGCGCCATGGCGCGCGGCTTCCGCGATGCCGCATCCATGGCGCTCGGCATCGTGCTCGGCGATACCGTCTATTTCCTCGCCGCACTGACCGGCTGGTCGGCGGTGGCGCACGCCTTCGGCGATTTCTTTTCGATCATCCGCATCGCCGCGGCGGCGGCGCTGGTCGTCATGGGCGGACGGATGATCCGCGCGAGCTTCTCCGCCAAAGAGGAAACCGCTGCGCCGCCGCCCGCGCCGTCGCGGCGGATGTTCGCCGCGGGTTTCCTGCTCACTCTCGGCAACCCCAAGACCATCCTGTTCTATCTGGCCTTCCTGCCCACCTTCATCGACCTCACCACGGTCAATGTGTGGGGCGCGACGGGGCTGGTGGGGGTGATCTTCACCGTGGTCGGCGGCGTGATGCTGAGTTATGCCGCGCTGGCGGCGCGCGCGGCGCAGAGCCTGCGCAACCCGGCGGTGGGCCGCTGGATGCACCGCGGCGCGGGTGCGACCCTGATCGGCGCAGGCGCCGCGGTCGCGATGCGGAGTTGAACCACCCTCTCCGCTTACGCTCCGGGGTGGCAGGCCACCCGAAGCCGCAGGCGTAGGGTGGTGGGCGGTGACGGGATCGAACCGCCGACCTACTGGGTGTAAACCAGTCGCTCTCCCAGCTGAGCTAACCGCCCATTCTCAAGACGAGAAAAGCCGGCCGCGAGGCGCGCGACCGGCTTTGTCCTGAAACCAAGACTGCTTAGTTCACAGCGTCCTTCAGACCCTTGCCGGCCTTGAATTTCGGCTGCTTGGAAGCAGGGATGGTGATCTTGGCGCCAGTCCGGGGGTTGCGCCCCTCGGTGGCGGCGCGCTCGGCGACGCTGAAGGTGCCGAAGCCGACGAGGCGAACCTCGTCCTTCTTCTGCAAGGCTTCGGTAATCGCCTGGAACACGGCGTCTACGGCCTTGGCGGCATCGGTTTTGGAGACATCCGCTTGCGCCGCGACGGCAGCAACGAGATCATTCTTATTCACGGCAAGACCCCTTATGCTAGACCCAATTTTATTGGATTTGAAAAGATTCGATCAACCCGACGGCGCGCAGTGTAGAACGCATCTGATCGGGCCGTCAACGGAAGAAGCGCAGTTTTCCTCTCAATTGCAGGCTTGACAGGATGCGCCGCACGCGTCCTACGACGCCGGGAGCCGGTTGGCTGTGACGGTCGTCACAAGAGAACAATTCAACTATGCGAAGAATTCATCCGCAGAATACGGCGATATAGAGACACTTTTGAACCAGACAAAGAAAAGGCGGTAAATAAACCGCCTTTTCTCTATCATAGCGGGACGAAGCCGCCGCGACTAATGGGTCAACACGGCATCGTCATTATCGGCCGGGGTGGCGATTTTTGCCATCGCCTCGTCGGCGGCCTCATCCCATTCGATCGGGACAGGCTCGCGCACCAGGGCGTGGCTCAGCACTTCATCGGCCGTGGAGACCGGAATAATCTTCATCCCACGCTTTACGTTGTCGGGGATTTCCGCCAGATCCTTCTCGTTCTCCTCGGGGATCAGCACCGTCTTGATGCCGCCGCGCAGCGCCGCCAGCAGCTTCTCCTTCAGGCCGCCGATGGCCAGCACACGGCCGCGCAGGGTGATCTCGCCGGTCATCGCCACATCCTTGCGCACCGGAATGCCGGTGAGCGCGGAAACGATGGAGGTGACCATGGCGACGCCCGCCGAGGGGCCGTCCTTCGGCGTTGCGCCCTCGGGCACGTGGACGTGGATGTCCTTCTTCTCGAACAGCGTCGGCTTGATGCCGAGCAGCGGCGACCGCGACCGCACGAACGAGCGCGCCGCCTGGATCGATTCCTTCATCACGTCGCCGAGCTGGCCGGTGAGGGTGACCGCGCCCTTGCCCGGCATCAGCACGGATTCGATGGTGAGCAGCTCGCCGCCCACCTCGGTCCACGCCAGGCCGGTCACCGCGCCGACCATATCCTCGCGCTCCGCCTCGCCGTAGCGGAAGCGGCGAACACCGGCGTATTTATCGAGATTACGCCGGGTTACGGTAATTTTCTTAATGCTCTTGGTGAGGATTTCCTTGGTCGCCTTGCGGGTCAGGTTGGCGATCTCGCGCTCGAGATTGCGCACCCCGGCCTCCCGCGTGTAGTAGCGGATGAGGTCTTTCAGCGCATCGTCGGAAATCGACCATTCGCTCTTCTTCAGGCCGTTGGCCTTGAGCTGCTTGTCGATCAGGTGACGCTTGGCGATCTCCACCTTTTCGTCTTCGGTGTAGCCCGAAAGCCGGATGATCTCCATGCGGTCCAACAGCGGCTGCGGCATGCGCAGGGTGTTCGCCGTGGTCACGAACATCACGTCCGAGAGGTCGTAGTCCACCTCCAGATAGAGATCGTTGAACGCGACGTTCTGCTCCGGGTCCAGCACCTCGAGAAGCGCGGAGGCCGGATCGCCGCGCCAGTCGGCGCCGATCTTGTCCACTTCGTCGAGCAGGAACAGCGGGTTGGAGGTGCCCGCCTTCTTCATCCCCTGCACCACCTTGCCCGGCATCGAGCCGATGTAGGTGCGGCGGTGTCCGCGGATTTCCGCCTCGTCGCGCATGCCGCCCAAGGAGACGCGCACGAAGTTGCGCCCCGTGGCGCGGGCGATCGACTTGCCGAGCGAGGTCTTGCCCACGCCGGGCGGCCCGACCAGGCAGAGGATCGGGCCCTTGACCTTCTGGGTGCGCTGCTGCACCGCGAGGTATTCGAGGATGCGCTCCTTGACCTTGTCGAGGCCGTAGTG
>JBFWJB010000111.1:0-8897 GCA_050253435.1 Rhodospirillaceae bacterium | reverse complement strand
TCCTCGCCTGGGGTGACGCGGTGGAGGTGCTGGAGCCGCGGGACCTGGCCGAAATGGTCAACCCGCACCGCTGCCGCTGGGAGAGTTTGCCGTAGCAACTCGCCGATCGGCGGCGGCTTCCACACGGCTTCGCTCCGGCGCGGCGCCGCCAGACGCGCCTTTTCCTCCGTATGCTCCACATAGAGGACGGCAAACCCGCAGATCAGGCCGAGCGCCACCACCCACTGCAGAGCCGATTGCCGCTTCGGCACAGGCTGCGGCTCCGGCGGCAGCTCCCGGTTCGACGCAATGCCCTCCAGCAGCCGGAGGATCGCCGGATCGTGCGGCAACGGCACCGCACCGTCCCACCGCGCCTCGCACCAAGCGATCAAAGATAGGCGCAGCCATTTCTCCCGCTCCGGCGATGCCCGGTCGACCGGGGAAAGCAGGTAGGCCTCCAGCACAGCCCGCCGTGCGGCGGACAGCCGCGGCAGCCAGAAATCCGCCGCCTCCGTCGCCGCTCGGCGCAACAGACTCCGCCGATCAGGGCCGTCACCCGCACCCGCCCCGTCGCTCGCCGCCATCCGCCGGTACAACTCCACCGCCATCGCCGCCTTCTCCCTTCCGGCCGCAGCATCAGCGTGACGCCCCGGCAGGACAGAAACGGTCACTTCAGGCCAAATGCAGAGATGACCGCACCTGTCACCCACGGCGATCATTCTCATGTGTAGAAATCACGGTCTATCAACTTTAATTTGTATGGTCTGTACAATTCGCGCACTATTGGTTTCAACGCGCCGCCGGTTCTAGGGGGAACCAGGATGGACAAAACCTTCTACGCCCACAGTCTCCAGGACAGGCCGGAAGCCGACTGGGAGCCGCTCGCCCACCACCTGCGGCGCACTTCGGCGCTGGCGGGAGTGCTCGCCGCCCCCTTCGGGGGGCGCAACTGGGGGCGTGCGGCAGGGCTTCTGCACGATGCGGGCAAGTACCGCGCCGCCTTCCAGGCGCGCATCCGGGGCAGCGGGCTCCCTGCCGAGCATGCCGGGATCGGCGCGCTGCTCGGCACGCGGCAATACACCGGCAGCGCAGGGCGTGTGCTGGCCTATGCCATCGCCGGGCACCATACCGGTTTGCCGGACGGAGGCGGCGGCTCGGATTCCGCCCTCGCCCTGCGTCTCGCACGGGCCGGGGAGATGGAAGCCGACATGCCCGCCTTCCCCGAGACCGCGATCCTGCCGCCTCCTCCCCTCGCCTTGCCCGGCGGTCTCCGGATGCTGCCGCCGGAACGGCGGGGCTTCTCGCTGCATTTCTTCACGCGGATGCTGTTCTCCGCTCTCTGCGATGCAGATTTCCTGTGCACCGAAGCCTTCTACGACGGCCACAAGGCCGTACTCCGCAGGCATGCCGGATATTCCCTCGCGGCAATGCAGACCCGCCTGGATGTACACCTGAAGGAAAAGTCTTCCACCGCACGCGCCGCCGCACACACCGACAAGGAACGTGCCATCCTGGCGGCGCGCGACGCCATCGGCCACGACTGCCGTACTAGGGCCGCCCTGCCTCCGGGAGTGTTTGCGCTCCAGGTGCCGACCGGCGGCGGCAAGACCCTCGCTTCCCTTGCCTTCGCCCTGGCGCACGCGCGCATCCACGGGCTGCGGCGGGTGATCTACGTCATTCCCTACACCTCGATCATCGAGCAGACGGCACAGGCGTTCCGCGATGCCCTCGGCCCCGGCCTCGCCGACGCGGTGCTGGAACACCATTCCGCCGCCGTCGCCGCCGAGGGGGAGGAACCGATCGGCCTGGAAAAACGCAAGCTCGCCGCCGAGAACTGGGATCATCCGCTGATCGTCACCACCACCGTACAGTTCTTCGAATCCCTATTCGCCGCCCGTCCGGCGCAGTGCCGCAAGCTGCACAACATCGCGGGCAGCGTGGTCATTCTGGACGAAGTGCAAACCTTGCCCGCCCCTCTGTTGCAGCCCTGCGTCGCAGCGCTTGAACAACTGACCACGATTTACGGCTGCACCGTCCTCTTATGTTCGGCAACGCAACCGGATCTGGCCCATCGCGCCTTGAAGTGGCCGCTGCCCCCGGTGCGGGAAATCGTCGGCGATGTCCCCCGCCTGTTCGCAGTTTTCGAGCGCTGCCGCGCCGAATATGCCGGACGGCTGAGCGGAATAGGTCTGGTCACCCGCCTGCGCGCCGAACCGCAGGTTCTGTGCATCGTCGACCAGCGGGCGCACGCTGCCGAACTGTTCGCAACCATCGCCGGAGAGGATGCGTTCCATCTCAGTGCGGCGATGTGTCCCGCACACCGCCGCGCCGTTCTGAGCGAGGTAAAACACCGCTTGGCCACCGGTGCGCCTTGCCGCCTGATCGCCACCCAGGTGGTGGAGGCCGGGGTGGACATCAGCTTCCCGGCGGTATTCCGCGCCGCGGCGGGGATCGATTCCCTGATGCAGGCGGCGGGCCGCTGCAACCGCAACGGCGAAGGACCGATGGGCCGCTTCGTGGTCTTCGACATCGACCGTGATCTCCCGCTGCCGGAACTGTCGCGGCGGCGCGAGATCGCCCGGCCTTTGCTCGCCCGCGGGGCCGACCCGCTCTCCCGCGAGGCGGTGGCCGATTACTTCCGGGCATTGTTCGACGTCAGCACGCTGGATCTTCCCGGCATCATGCGGATGTGCGCCGAGAGGGCCGCCGACGTGGTCTGGCCATTCCGGGAAATCGCGGAGTCCTTCCGCATCATCGGCCAGGATACGGTCCAACTGATCGTCCCCTATGGCAATGCCGACGCCTTGTGCGCACGCCTGCAATTCTGTGCGGCCCGCGGCATCCCGCCGTCCCTGGACGAGATCGTCCGGCCGTTGCAGCAGGTCGGCGTCGCGGTCTACCGCAGCCAGCTTGCGCGCCTGGATGCCGCGGGCGCGATTGGCCGCATCGGCCCGGACGGGCGCTTCGCCCGGCTGGTGAAAACCGAGTTCTACGACCCACAACGCGGTCTCTGGGCCCCCAACCCAAACCGCAGCCCGAACGACAATATTCTCTGAACCACGACGAGGGAGGTCCGATGTCCACGGGAATCCAAGTCAAAGTCTGGGGCAACTTCGCCCTGTTCACGCGCCCGGAGTTCAAGACCGAGCGCGCCAGCTATCAGGTGATGACGCCCTCAGCCGCGCGCGGCGTCATCGAAAGCATCCACCGCAAACCCGCAATCCGCTGGATCGTCGACCGCATCCGGGTGCTGAAGCCGATCCGCTTCGACACCATCCGCCGCAACGAGGTGGCGAGCAAGGCCCCCTATTCCACCGCCCGCACGGCGGCAGGCGGACGGGGGACCATGCCCTATCTCGTCGCCGACGAGGACCGCCAGCAACGCGCCTCCCTGGTGCTGCGCGACGTCGCCTATGTTATCGATGCGCACTTCGAAATGACTTCCGCCGCCGGCCCAGGCGACAACCCCGGCAAGCACGCTGAGATGGTTCACCGCCGTCTGGAAAAGGGCCAGTGCGCCTATCAGCCGAGCCTGGGGGTGCGGGAATTCACCGCTTTCTTCGCTCCGCCGGAAGCCGCTGACCTGAGCACGGTCCACGAATCCCTGCGCGGTGAAATCGACCTCGGCTGGATGCTCCACGACATCGACTTCGCCGACGGCATGCGCCCGCATTTCTTCCACGCCGTGCTGCGCGACGGCGTGCTGGAGGTGCCGCCGTTCCCGGACAGGAGGGCCGCATCATGATTCTCTCCGCTCTCCATCAGTATTACCAGCGCGTCGCCGGCAGCGGCGAAGGCGCCCCCCCGCCCTACGGTTTCGCCGAAGCCAAGGTCGTCGGCGCCCTGCAGATCGACACCGCGGGAAACTTCCACGGCATTCTCGACCTGCGAGAAGTAGACAAGAACGGCAAGCCGCAACCGCGGAATTTGGCCGTGCCCCTGCCGCCGCATCGCACCGTCAAGGTCACGCCAGGCTTCCTCTGCGACAATGCCGGATACCTGTGCGGCTGCGACGACAAGGGAAAACCCGCCCGTGCGGCGGAGCAGTTCGCCGCAGCGGCGGCCCTGCATCGCGACCTGCTGGCCGGAGTGGGGCATCCGGCATCCGGAGCGATCCGCGCATACTTCAATGCCTGGGACACTTCCGCTGCGGCGGAACGTCTGATGCCTTTCGGCGAATTCCTCGCCGGATGGCTGGTCTTCCGTGTCGTCGATCTGCCGGGGGAGGCCGCCTATGCCCACGACATCCCGGCCCTGCGCCAGGCATGGGAACGACATCTCCAGGACTCTGCCTCCGGTAGCCTTGGGCAGTGTCTGGTCACCGGCGAACCCGGCGTGCCGATCGCCCGGCTGCACGGCGTGATCAAAGGCGTCCGGGATGCGCAGAGCAGTGGCGCCTCCCTGGTATCGTTCAACATCGGTGCGGCCACCTCCTACGGCAGGGAACAGAGCTTCAACGCCCCGGTGGGAGAGGCCGCAGCCTTCGGTTACGTCACCGCCCTCAACCACCTGCTGCGTCGCGATGGACGGCAGTTCCGGATGATCGGCGATACTTCCCTAGTCTTCTGGACGGAACGCGACACCCCGGCAGAAACCCTGCTTGGCGACTTGTTCGACCCGCCGGAAATGCCGCGAAACGGCAATCCCGACGATACCGCCGCCGCGCAGCGCATCGGCGATGCGCTGGATCGCTTGGCCGCCGGGCAGATTCCCGACGACCCCGCATTCGCCGACCGGGATGTGCGCTTCTACCTGCTCGGCCTGTCTCCCAATGCCGCACGCCTATCGGTGCGGCTGTGGCAGGTGGACAGCCTGGGAACCCTGCTGGACCACGCCCGCGACCACCATCGTGACCTTGCCCTGAAACCGGAATTTCCGGGCCAGTCGGCACACCCGCCAATGTGGCGCTTCGTCGGCGACCTTCGTCCCAAGGACAAGGAAGGAAAAATTCGCGGCAAGAACTCCGACGACGGACTGAAAAAACTTAGCGGCGACCTGTTGCGCGCCGCGCTGACCGGAGGGCCGTATCCGGAATCCCTGCTGCCGCTGCTGCTCGACCGTTTCCGTTCCGACCGTTGGATCACCCACCCGCGCGTCGCATTGCTCAAGGCGGCGCTCAACCGCCACAACCGCCTGACACTCTCCCCGATGAAGGAACTTCCCATGTCTCTCGATGAAAACCGCACCGAACTCGGCTATCGCCTCGGCCGTCTGTTCGCGGTGCTGGAAAATGTCCAGCGCGCCGCGATCGGCAAGGACATCAACGCGGGCATCCGCGACAAATTCATCGCCTCCGCCTCGGCAACGCCGATGACGGTGTTCCCGTACCTGCTGCGCCTCTCGCAGAACCACATGAAGAAAATCCGCCGCGACAAACCCGGCCTCGCCGTGAACCTGGAGCGTCTCACCCAGGCCATCGCCGCCGAAATCCGCGATTTCCCCGCCGTCCTCTCGCCGCAGGATCAGGCCCTTTTCTTCCTCGGCTACTACCAGCAGCGCCAGAGCTTCTTCAGCGTACACGGCACCGAAGCCGCCACTCCCACCACTGCCGCCTAATTCAGGAGACCGATACCATGTCCGTTCTCAACAACCGCATCGAGTTCGTCTTCCACTTCGACGTCACCAACGGCAACCCCAACGGCGACCCGGATGCGGGCAACATGCCGCGCCTCGATCCGCTGACGCAGAAGGGTCTGGTCACCGACGTTTGCCTCAAGCGCAAGATCCGCAACTACGTCGCCGTGATCAAGGATGGCACCCCCGGTTACGACATCTACGTGCGTGAAAAGGCGATCCTCAACAACCAGCACGCCCGCGCCTACGAAGGCCTTAAAATCGAACCGGACAAAAACGGCAAATTGCCGAAAGATGAGAACGACGCCCGCGCGGTGACCAAGTGGATGTGCGATACCTTCTTCGACGTCCGCGCTTTCGGTGCGGTGATGACCACCGGCGTCAACTGCGGCCAGGTGCGCGGCCCGGTGCAAATCACCTTCGCACAGAGTATCGACCCGATCCAGACGATGAGCCTCAGCATCACCCGCATGGCGGTGACCACCGAGAAGGAAGCGGAGGCACAAAGCGGCGACAACCGCACCATGGGTGACAAGAACATCGTCCCCTACGGCCTCTACCGCTGCCACGGCTTCCTCGCCCCCCACTTCGCAGGCGGACCGAAAGGAACCGGCTTTTCCGAGGCCGACCTCGATCTGCTGTGGCAAGCGTTCACCAACATGTTCGACTTCGACCGTTCCGCCGCGCGCGGCGACATGGTGGCGCGCAGCCTGATCGCCTTCCGCCACGACAGCCCCCTCGGCAACGCCCCGGCGCATAAGCTGTTGGAACTGGTGCGGGCGCGCCGCACGGGAAACGCCCCGGACACGCCACCGCGTTCCTTCGCCGACTACGTTATCGATTTCGACAAGGCGGGCGTTCCGGCAGGGGTCACGCCGCTGGTTCTGATCTGACCGTCCGGAGGGCCGAAACATGGATGCGGAAGACGACGATCTGCTGCCGCTTTCGGCCCTGCAACATCTGGCTTTCTGCCCACGCCAATGCGCCCTGATCCATGGGGAGCAGGCGTGGGCGGAAAACCGTTTCACCGCCGAGGGGCGCATCCTGCACGACCGCGCGGATTCCGGCGAGAGCGAAACGCGGGGCAACCTACGCATCGCGCGGGACGTGCGGCTGGTCAGCCGTCGCCTGGGGCTTTCCGGCGTCGCCGACGTGGTGGAGTTTCGCCGCGAGGCAGGCGATGTGGAAATCTGGCAGCCCTTTCCGGTGGAATACAAGCGCGGCAAGCCCAAGCTCCATGATGCCGACCGTATCCAGCTCTGTGCGCAGGCGCTCTGCCTGGAGGAAATGCTGGGCTTGGCGGTGCCCGAAGGCGCCCTCTTCTACGGCAAGCCGCGTCGGCGCGAGGCGGTGACCTTCACCCCGGACTTGCGCCACCGGGTGGAGGATCTGGCCGCCCGCCTGCACGCCCTGTTGCATGAACCCGGTCTGCCCCCACCGCTTGCAGGCGATGCGCGCTGCAACGCCTGCTCCCTGGCGGAGATCTGCCGCCCCGGCCTGGCCGGGCGCTCCGCCCGCGTCTGGACCGCCCGCGCCGTGGCGCGCCAGCTTGCCGAAACCGAGGACACGCCATGAAACGCCTGGGCAACACCCTCTATGTCACCTCGCAGGGCAGCTATCTGTCCAAGGACGGCGATTGCGTCCTCATCGCGCGGGAGGACGGCGGCAAGACCCGCGTGCCCCTGCACAACGTGGACGGCATCGTCGGCTTCGGTCGGGTTTCCTCCAGCCCCTTCCTGCTCGGGGCGTGCGCCGAGGCCGGGGTGACCCTGACCTGGTTGAACGAGAGGGGGCGCTTTCTTGCACGCGTCGAGGGGCCGGTTTCCGGCAACGTCCGCCTGCGCCGTGCCCAGTACGCCGCGGCAGACGATCCCCTGGCCTCGGCCGACATCGCCCGCGCCGTTCTTACCGGCAAGATCGCCAACCAGCGCAGCGTTCTGCTGCGCGCACGGCGCGACCACGGAGTGGACGCAGAGGGCCGTATCTCCGCCGCCATCGATGCCCTGGCCACCGCCCTGCGCCGGTTGGAAGCCACGCCCGGCCTCGATGCCCTGCGCGGGGTGGAGGGCGACGCCGCCGCCGTGTACTTCGCCGCCTTCCCCACTCTGCTGCGCAGCGAAAACCCGGCCTTCGCCTTCGCCGGACGGGTACGCCGCCCTCCCACCGACGCGGTGAACTGCCTGCTGTCGTTCGTTTACACCCTACTCACCCACGACGCGCGCTCGGCGCTGGAAGGCGTGGGCCTCGACCCACAGGTGGGCTTCCTGCACCGGGAAAGGCCGGGGCGCCCCAGTCTCGCCCTGGATCTGGTCGAGGAATTTCGCGCTTGGTTCGCCGACCGGCTGGTGTTGAGCCTGATCAATCGTGGGCAGGTGCGGGCGCGCGACTTCCTGGCCGGCGAGGCTGGAGAAGTCACTCTTACCGACGATGCGCGGCGTACCGTTCTCGTTGCCTATCAGGAACGTAAGGCGGAGGAAATCCGCCATCCCTTCCTCGACGAGATCTGCGCAGTCGGTCTGCTCTGGCATGCGCAGGCGCGCCTGCTGGCGATGCGGCTACGCGGCGACCTCGACGCCTATCCGCCCTTCATCGCAAGGTGATGACATGATGATTCTCGTCACCTATGACGTCAGCACCACCGATACCGCAGGACGCCGCCGCTTGCGCCGCGTCGCCAAGGCTTGCCAAAACCGCGGACAGAGGGTGCAATGCTCGGTGTTCGAATGCGAGGTCAACCCGGCCCAGTGGGCAGCGCTGCGCGCCGACCTCACCGGGCTGATCGACCCCGAACGCGACAGCCTCCGCTTCTATTTCCTCGGTTCCGGCAACCGGCACAAAGTGGAGCACGTCGGCGCGAAACCCAGCCTCGACCTAGATGGCCCGCTGATCTTCTAGGACGCCAAAATCGCCGCGCGAACCCCCAGCGACCGTGTCCGGCCCGGCAGGTTCGCGATGCTTCTTGTACATTGTGAATACGGAAGAAATTTTGCGGGCCGCAACCCGATAGCCGGCGATGGGCTCACTTTGTCGCCGGGTTCGCGTAAACGTTCGGTATTCCCTTTACCTTTCCATGCATTAGAGTGAAGGCGTCGCCCCTCCCGCAGGGGCGTGGATTGAAACAGTTCTTCCGTTCGTTCCGCCGTAGCCGCCATCGTCGCCCCTCCCGCAGGGGCGTGGATTGAAACGTCGAACAGCCAGTAGGCAACGCGGCGACCGATGTCGCCCCTCCCGCAGGGGCGTGGATTGAAACATCGACACCCTGGTCGGCGTGCTGGAAAAGTACGCGTCGCCCCTCCCGCAGGGGCGTGGATTGAAACCGCTGCGGTGGCGTGCTGCACCGAGAC
>JBFWJB010000110.1:0-8897 GCA_050253435.1 Rhodospirillaceae bacterium | reverse complement strand
CGGCGCCGTCGTAGGTGGCGCGGCCGATTTTCTTGAGGAAGCAGTGCTCGGGGCCGACGCCGGGATAGTCCAGCCCGCTCGCCAGCGAGTGCACCGGCGCGGGTTCGCCCTTTTCATCCTGCAGCAGCAGGCACTTGAAGCCGTGGATCATGCCGTCGGTGCCGAAGCTCATGGTCGCGGCGTGCTGGCCGAGCTTGGTGCCGGTGCCGAGCGGCTCGACGCCGCGCAACTCCACGCCTTCGTCATCGACGAAGCCCATGAAGATGCCCATGGCGTTGGAGCCGCCGCCGACGCAGGCGGTGACGATGTCCGGCAGTTCGCCCACCAGTTCGATGAACTGGGCGCGCGCCTCCTCGCCGACGATCTTCTGGAAATCGCGCACCATCTTGGGGAAGGGGTGCGGCCCGACCACCGAGCCGATCGCGTAGATCGCGTGATCGGCCTGCTCGAGGTAGGAGATGAAGGCGGAATCCACCGCTTCCTTCAGGGTCTTCGCGCCGAAGGAGACCGGCACCACCTGCGCGCCCAAGAGCTTCATCCGCACCACGTTGGGGTGCTCCTTGGCGATGTCGACCTCGCCCATGTGGATCTCGCAATCCATGCCGAAGTAGGCGGCGGCGGTGGCCAGCGCCACGCCGTGCTGCCCGGCCCCGGTTTCGGCGATCAGCTTGGTCTTGCCCATGTGCTTGGCGAGCAGCGCCTCGGCCATGCAGTGGTTGAGCTTGTGCGCGCCGGAGTGGTTCAAATCCTCGCGCTTGAGGTAGATGCGCGCGCCGCCGCATGCGTCGGACAGGCGGCGGGCGTAGGACACCGGAGTCGGACGGCCCTGGAAGTGCTTGCGGATGTAGCGCAGTTCATTCTGGAATTCGGCGGAGATGGAAAGCCGGTCGTAGGCGGCGGCGATTTCCTTGAAGTGGGGTTCCAATTGCGGCGGAATGAAAGCGCCGCCGTAGGTGCCGAAGAAGCCGTTGGCGTCCGGCTGTTGTTTTTGATAGCGCGACATCGTTTGTCCTCGAAGGCCCGTGGGAAGGGAAGTTTCGTGTTTGCCCTACGGTTCTGGCGCAGATCGCGGCGTCGCGCAAGCGCATCACGGAAATTCGTAGGCGTCCATCATCAGGCTGCCGAAGGTGGCGCTGGTGTGGATGCGCCGCCCCGCGGACTCCGGCGCAGACGCGCCGAGGGCGGCGAACAGCGGCAGCAGATGCTCCTCGCTCGGGTGATGGAACTTCGCAAACGGCGCGCGGGCGCGGTAGTCGAGCAGCGCCTCGCGGTCGTTGCGCGCAATCGCATCGTCGATCCAGTCGGCGAAGGCGGCGGCGCGCGGGTCGGTCGCCTCCGCCGCGTTCCAGTCGAGCGCGCCGAGGTTGTGGGTGAGCGAGCCGGAAGCGAGGATCATCACCCCGTCGTGCCGCAGCGGCGCGAGCGCCGCGCCGAGTTTCGCGGCGTGCGCCGGGCCGCGGCGCGGCTGCACCGAAATTTGGAACACCGGTACGTCGGCCTGCGGGTAGATCAGCATCAGGGGCACCCAGGCGCCGTGGTCGAGGCCGCGCAGCGCATCGCGCTCCGCAGCCAGGCCGGCGGCGTCCAAAAGCTCTGCGGCGCGGGCGGCGGCTTCCGGCGCGCCGGGGGCGGGGTAGCGCAGGCGGTACATCTCCTCGGGGAAGCCGCCGAAATCGTGGATCGTCGGCGGTTCCGCCACGGTGCCGATGACGGGCGCAGGGGTGGTCCAGTGGGCGGAGACCACGGCGACCGCCTCGGGGCGGCCGAGGCGCTCCCCCAGGCCCGCGAGAAAGCGGCGCGCCGGGCCGTCGGTGATGGCGAGCGTCGGCGCGCCGTGGGAAACGAACAGGGTGGGGAAAGGCATGGCGGACCTCCGGTGCGGTTGGGGTCCTACCGATGTCGTGCGGATTTCGCCCGCAGCAAAGGGGGGGCGGAGGCAAATCATCGTTGCGGAAACCGCAACTCAGGGGTCGAGGCGGTAGGTCAGCGCCTTGAGGTAGTCGTTCTGCGGCAGTTTGGGATGCACCGGGTGGTCGCGGTCGGCGCGCGCCGCGCGCAGCAGCGTGAAGGCGCGCCCGGCGTCGGCGAGCCCGACCTCCACCGCGGCCTTGAACTGCGGCGGATGCGCATGGTGCGAGCACGACGCCATGAAGAATACGCCGCCGGGCTTGGCGCGCACGCAAGCCTTGCGCGCGAGCTTGCGGTATCCGGCGAGCCCGGCGGGAATCTTGCGCCGGTCCTTGATGTAGGCGGGCGGGTCCACCACCACGATGTCGAAGCGCTCGCCGTCGTCCGCCCCGGGCGCGAGGAAGGAATAGACATCCGCCGCGGTCCAGCGGCAGCGTTCCGCCACGCCGTTTTCCGCCGCGGCGCGGCGGGAGAGATCGAGCGCCAAGGCGGAGACGTCCACCATGCGTACCGCGGCCGCCCCGGCCACGGCGGCGGGCAGGCCGAAGCCGCCGGAATGGGAATAGAGGTCGAGCACCGAAAGACCGGCGGCGAGGCCGGCGATGTGGCGGCGGTTGGCGCGCTGGTCGAAGAACCAGCCGGTCTTCTGCCCTTCCACCAGGTCGGCGCGGAAGGTCACGCCCTCCTCGATCACCCGCACCGGGCCTTCCGGCAGATCGCCCAGAACCTCCGGCGCGGCGGAAAGGCCTTCCTGCGCGCGGGCGGGGATGTCGTTGCGGAAGACCATGGCGCGCGGCTGCGCCAGCGCCCGCACCGCGGGCAGCCACAGCGGCTTCAGCCGCTCCATGCCCGCGGTGGAAACCTGGATGGAGAGCACCTCGCCGTAACGGTCGATGACCAGGCCGGGCAGGCCGTCGCCCTCGGCATGGACCCAGCGGTAATGCGGCACGGCAAACAGTTTCTCCCGCTTCGCCAGGGCGCGGGCGAGGCGGTGCTCGAACAGCGCCGCATCCACCGCCGGGCGCGCGCCGGTGGCCAGGATGCGGCCGCAGAGTTCGGTGCCGGGGTTGAAGGTGCCGGCGGCAAGCGGTTTCAGCCGCGCGTCGCAGAAGCGCGCGAGTGCGCCCGGCTCGGCGATGTCGAGCGCCGAGGACCACGCCACGTCGCCCTTGAACACCCAAGGATATCCCTCGGCGATGCGGCGCGCGGCAGGTTTGGTCAGGATTACCGAAAGGTCGCCGGAGTTGCTCATGCGGGTGTCATACAAAGGAACGATACGCGGCGCAAGTTCCGGGCAAAGGTGTAACGCAGGCCACAGAACGCGTCCTATCGGTTCATCTATGCTGATCGGGTTGATATGATGTGTCGTTTTACATGACGCGCAGATAATTTATGGCAACGGGCAGAGTTCCATGCGGTTGACGTTCATCGGCTCCGGATCGGCGTTTTCGACGATGCCGGGCAACTTTCACAGCAACATGCTGTTCGAGACTCCCGATCCGGCCAGCGGCGAGACGCGGCGCCTGCTCTTCGACTGCGGCGCCGACGCGCGCTGGGGCCTAGCCGCCATGGGCCTGGATTATTCGGCGGTGAGTGCGGTCTACATCAGCCACCTGCACAATGACCACATCGGCGGCCTGGAGTGGCTGGGCTTCAAGCGCTACTTCCTGGAGCAGGGCGCGCGCATTCCGATGTTCGTGCCGGAGCCGCTGCGCCGCCCGCTGTGGGAGAACTGTCTGAAGGGCGGCATGGAGCTTCTCGACTTCGGCCCCGGCGACCTTTCCAACTTCTTCGACGTCACCGAGGTCGCCACCGACGGCGGCTTCACCTGGATGGGCGCGCGCTTCTCCCTGGTGCCGCTGGTGCACCTGCGCGCCGGGGGCTACCTGATGTGGTCCTACGGGGTGTTTCTCGAGGGCACGGCGGGCGGGGTGCTGCTCACCTCCGACTGCCGTTTCGAGCGCGACCGTCTGGACCCCTGGTACGACCGCGCCGCGTTGATCTTCCAGGACTGCGAGGTTCTGCCGCGGCCGACCGGGGCGCACGCCCACTACCGCGACCTTCTCACCCTGCCCGCCGAGGTGCGCGGGCGGATGTGGCTCTATCACATCAACTGCACCGACCGCCCGGACGCGGTGGCGGACGGCTTTCTCGGCTACGTCGCGCCGGGGCAGAGCTTCGACCTCTGAGCCTCAATCCGCGGCCGGGCCGAACACCGCGGCGCCGCCTTCGAGATCGCGGGTGTTCATGAACCCCAGGCGCTGCCAGCGGCCGCCATGGGCGCGGGCGAAATCCTCGGACACCACCAGCGGGCAGCTGAGCAGCTTGCTTTGGTCCTGCAGGCGCGCGGCGCGGTTGGCCGCCTCGCCGATCACCGTGAACTCCAGCCGCCGCGGTACCCCGATGTTGCCGTAGGTGACTTCTCCCAGATGCAGGCCGATGCCGAAGTCGATGGGGAAAAGGGCGTTGCGCGCACGCTCGGCATTGAGTTCCGCAAGCCGCCTGCGCGAATCCCGCGCCGCCGCCTCGGCGCGCAGGCAGGCGTCCTGGGTCTCGGGGCCGGAGCGCGCGGCGGGAAAGATCGCAAGCGCCGCATCGCCGATGTAGCGCAGCACCTCGCCGCCGTGGTCGAGCACCGGCTCGGCGACGCAGTCGAAGTAGCGGTTGAGCAGGGAGAGATACTCGGTGCGCGGCAGCAGGGTGGACAGCCGCGTCGAATTGCGCAGGTCGGAAAACCAGATCACCGCGTGGATGTCCAGGCCGTCGCCGCGGCGGATCTGCCCCTTCATCACCCGTTCGCCCGGCGTCTGCCCGAGGTAGGTCTGCATCAGGGTCGTGGTCATCTCTTCCATGATGTAGAGCTCCGCCACATGGGAGAGCGCGGGCATGAAGTCGTCGATGATGGTGAGCTGCCCGGCGGTGAAGCCGCCCGGCGCGTCGGTGGCGATGCTGAACGCGCCGTCCGGCGTCGGCAGCCGCAGAAACGACATGCGGAAGCTGGCGAAATCGGTCATCCCCCGGTCCATCGGGTCGGCCGAGCAGGGGCGGTTCTTGCAGTCCAGACGGCAGCGCACCGCATGTGCGCCATCCAAGAAGATCGCGCGCAGCGGGCTGTGGACGAACTGCGGGTCGTCGTCCCGCATGTCGTGGGGAACCTCGAATTCCTCGACATGGTCGCCCGCATGGTCCCAGGTGACGGTGTAGCCCTTGAATTCCGGGTGCAGCACCGGCGTGGCGATGCGCAGCCGCCGCGCCGGGATGCCGTGCGCGTTGAGCAGCGCGCCGAGGCGGCGGATGCCGCCCTGGTCGTCGTCCTTCGGCAGGGTCCAGGCGGCGGTGTTGAGCCAGTCGCGGATCGGATTGTGGGCGAGCACGTAAAACCCCCGGCAAGCGGCGGGCGGAGGGTTCCGTCCCGCGGACAGCGCACGATCATAGCGGCTCGGCGCGGGGGCGTCCAAGCCTGCGTATCGCCGGACAGGATTGATTGCGCTTCGGTGAAACCCGGCGGCGCGCCGCTTGATCCGTCCTGCCGCGCCAATATCTCCAAGACGCGGCAAGGAGATGCGCATGATCCGGATTTTCTGGGCGTTCCTGGTGCTCGGCTGCACCGCCTTCGGCGGGCCGGTGGCGCACATCGGATTTTTCCGCGAGGCGTTCGTGACGCGCCGCGCCTGGCTTTCCCCCACCGCGTTCGCCGATCTCGTGGCGCTCTGCCACGTGCTGCCCGGCCCTGCGAGTTCCCAGGTCGGTCTCGGCATCGGCTATCTGCGCGGCGGCGTGCCCGGCGCGCTCGCCGCCTGGGCGGGCTTCACCCTGCCTTCGGCGTTGCTGCTGGCGGCTTTGGCTGCGGGGTTTTCCGCCCTGCCGCCGGAGTCCACCGCCGCCGCGGCGCGCGGGCTGGCCTGGGCCGCCGCCGCGGTGGTGGCCCAGGCGGTGCTGCATATGGCGCGGGACCGCGTCCGCCGTGCCGCCGACGCGCTGCCGGTGGCCGCGGCGGCGGCGCTCGCCTGGGCGTGGCCGGGCGTTGGCGGGCAGATCGCGGCGCTCGTCGTCGGTGCGGCCTGGGGCATGGCTTTCGCTCCGGCATCGCAGGCCGAGGCGCCCGAAGATGCCCCGCCTCCGCGCCTTGCCTGGCTGTGGCTCGCGGCGTGGGCGGCGCTGCTCGCCCTCTTGCCGCTGCTGGCGGCGGAGGCGGGGCGCTGGGTCACCCTCGCCGACCGTTTCTACCGTGTCGGCAGTCTGGTGTTCGGCGGTGGCCACGTGGTGCTGCCGCTGTTGAAGGCGGAATGGGTGGATGCGGGACTTCTGCCCGCCGAGACCTTCCTTGCCGGATACGGCGCGGCGCAGGCGGTGCCCGGGCCGCTGTTCACCCTGGCCGCCTACCTCGGTGCGGCGCTTGCGCCCGGGGCGCCGTGGCGCGGTGCGGCGGTGGCCCTGGCTGCGGTGTTTCTCCCCTCGATGCTGCTGGTCTTCGGCATCCTGCCCTATGCGGCGCGGCTGCGCCGTTCCGCCCGCACCACGCGGGCGCTCTCCGGCGTCAATCTGGCGGTGGTGGGGGTGCTGGCCGCCGCCTGGGTGAACCCGGTGTGCGCCGCCGCAGTGCGCGGCTGGCCCGATGCGGCGGCGGTGGCCGCGGGTTTCGCGCTGCTGCTCAGTCGCCGTGTGCCGGTGCCGCTGCTGGTGGCGGGGCTGGCGGCAGTGGGTGCGGCATTTCCGTTTTGATTTCGTAACGATAGTCTGCATCCGTAGTTGAAAATCCCCGGGAGTTTTTCCGGTTGACGGGCTGCGCGTTGCACGGATTGATGAAACGCAACGAGAAACCGAGGGAGGATGCGCATGGAGGCGATGGCCGAACTCATCGCGGCGGCGCGCGCGGCGCGGGAAAACGCCTATGCCCCCTATTCGCACTATGCGGTGGGGGCGGCGGTGCGCGCGGAGGATGGCTCTATCCACGCCGGATGCAATGTCGAGAACGCCGCCTCGCCTGAGGGCCTGTGCGCCGAGGCCGCCGCCATCGCCGCGATGGTGGCCGCCGGACGCCGCCGCCTGACCGCCGTGGCGGTGGTCGGCGGCGATGCGGCGCGGCCCGCCATGCCGTGCGGCGGTTGCCGCCAGAGGTTGCAGGAATTCGCCGCTCCCGGCACTGTGGTGGCGGTGGCCGATGCGGCGGGCCGCCTGCTGCGCGAAGTGCCGCTGGCGGCGCTTCTGCCCGAAGCGTTCGGACCAGGAGACCGAATATGAGCAACCTGCTTCTCGCGGCGGATGCCGAAATCGAGGCCGCAGCTGCGGCGGCGCGCGCCCGTCTGGGCGGCCTGACGCCGGAGATCGGCATGATCCTCGGCAGCGGCCTGGGCGAGCTTGCCTCGGCCCTTTCCGATGCGGTGACGGTGCCCTACGACGCCCTGCCGGGCTTTCCCCACCTGTCGGTGGCGGGGCACGCCGGTCGTTTGGTGGCGGGGCGCATGGGCCGCCATGCCGTGGCGATGCTGCAGGGCCGGACGCACGCCTACGAGACCAACACCGCCGACGCCATGGCGGTGCCGGTGGGGGTTCTGGCGCGGCTCGGCTGCACCACCCTGATCGTCACCAACGCGGCGGGCTCGCTGCTGCCGGAGGTCGGCCCCGGCGGCGTGATGATGATTTCCGACCACATCAACCTCACCGGACGCAGTCCGCTCGCCGGAGCGGTGGGCGACGGCCGCTTCGTCGATATGGTGGACGCCTACGACCCGAAGCTGCGCGCCCGCTTCCGCGCGATCGCCGCGGCGCGCGGCGTTCCCCTGTCGGAGGGGGTCTACATGTGGTTCGTCGGCCCGGCCTTCGAGACACCGGCGGAGATCCGCGCCGCCAAGGTTCTGGGGGCCGATGCGGTGGGCATGTCCACGGTGCCGGAAGTGGTGATCGCCCGCGCGCTCGGCATGAAGGTGGCCGGCTTCTCGCTGATCACCAACCTCGCGGCGGGTATGGGCGGGGCGCACCTTTCCCACGCGCGCACGCTCGCGCGCGCCGCCGACGGCGCGGCCAAGCTCAAAGGCCTGCTGCAGGCGTTCATGGAGGACGAAGCGTGAGCGCAACCCGTAAGGACTGGGCGCGCCGGGTTCTGGCGCTTCTCGACCTCACCAGCCTCAACGACGGCGACGACGACCCGGCGATCATCGCCCTCTGTGAACGCGCGCTGGAATCGCCGGTGCGCCCCGCGGGCGTGTGCGTCGGGCCGAGCCAGGCTCTGGTGCCGGTGGTGCTGCTGCGCGGCTCCGGCATCCGCGCGGTGACGGTGGCGAATTTTCCGGCAGGCGCGGAGAACGTTTCCCTCGCCGCGTTCGAGGTGCTGCGCGCGGTCAACGACGGCGTGGAGGAGGTGGACGTGGTCTTCCCCTACCGCGCCTGGCTGGCGGGGAAGGAGGACGAATGCACCGAGTTCGTCGCCGCCTGCAAGGCCGCCTGCGGCGCGCTGGCGAAACTTAAGGTGATTCTCGAAACCTGTGAGCTCGGCAACGCGGAAACCGTTGCCGCGGCGGCGCGTGCCGCGATCGCGGGCGGGGCCGACTTCATCAAGACCTCCACCGGCAAGGCGGCGGCGGGCGCGACGCCGGAAGCGGCGGAGGCGATGCTGCGGGTCATCGCGGAGACCGGCGGAACCTGCGGCTTCAAGGCGGCGGGCGGGGTGAAGACCCTGGCCGACGCGGCGGTCTACGTGCGCCTGGCGGAGAGCATTCTCGGCGCCGACTGGGTGAGCCCGGAGCATTTCCGCATCGGCGCGAGCGGCCTGATGGACGAGTTGCTCGCCATCCTCGCCGCGCCGGGGGACGAGCCCTTCGAAACCCAGGCGCACGGCGCGGCGGCCTTTCTGCCGCAGGAGACGATCCGCAAGAAGCGCGACGGCGGCGCCCTGGACACGGAGGAAATCGCCGCCTTCGTCGCGGGCATCGCCGACGGCGCGGTGGCTGACGCGCAGGTGGGCGCGTTCACCATGGCGGCAGATCGGAAGA
>JBFWJB010000109.1:0-8963 GCA_050253435.1 Rhodospirillaceae bacterium | reverse complement strand
CATCTGCAGGCTGTCTTCCATGCGCTCGTACTCGCGGTACATCGAGGCGGCGAGCGGGTTGATCGCGAACAGGTTGAACAGCCCGAAGAGGAAGACGACAAGCAGCACCGGCGCGAGGAATTGCCACGCCGAGACGCCGACGGCGCGGATCACCACCAGTTCGTGGGTGCGGGTAAGCCGCCAGAAGGCGATCATCGCGCCCAGCATCACCGCGAAGGGGAGCACTGTGGTCATCATCTGCGGCATCTTCAGCACCGCCATTTCCAGCACCACGGACAGGCCGACGTCGGCCTTGCTGGTCAGGCGGCGCAGAAGCTCGATGCTGTCGAACAACAGCGTGACGCCGATGATTCCGAGCAGCGTGAACACGAACGCCAGCACGAAATGACGCGCGACATAGAAACTGATGATCGGTGACAGTCGCATTCCCGCGTCTCGTTGGTTACACTGCCGTCTTGCATCGTCGCGCCATAGCTTTCACGATCTAGGCGTCATTGCAACCGGAAATCCGGGAGACCGCCCCGCGCGGCCTGGGGAAGGGCCGGAAGACGGTGCACGACCTCAAGGCAGGAAAGGATCACGGCAGCCATGGTACAGCTCACGCGCATTTATACCCGAGGCGGAGACAAGGGGAAGACCTCTTTGGGCGACGGCACGCGCGTCAACAAGGGGGCGCTCCGGGTCAGCGCCTACGGCACCGTGGACGAGGCCAACGGCATCATCGGACTGGCGCGGGTCCACACCGCCGCCGATCCGGCGCTGGCCGAATCCGACGCGATGCTCGCGCGCATCCAGAACGACCTCTTCGACCTCGGAGCCGATCTCTGCACGCCGATCAAGGAAGGCGAGGACGCCTCGATGGCGCTGCGCATGCAGCCCGAGCAGGTGAAGCGCCTGGAAAAGGAAATCGACGCGATGAACGCCGAGCTGATGCCGCTCAAGTCGTTCATCCTGCCCGGCGGCAAGCCCGGCGCGGCCTATCTGCACCTCGCCCGCTCGGTGATCCGCCGCGCCGAACGCGAAATCTCGGAGCTGATCGAAAAGGAGCCGGTCAACCCCGAGGCGCTGAAGTACGCCAACCGCCTCTCCGACCATCTGTTCGTGCTCGGCCGCTACCTCAACGACAAGGGCGGGACCGACATTCTGTGGGTGCCGGGGGCCAACCGCTGAGGCAGGGCCTCCGTGCGTAAAAATCTTTTTTTCCGCGGCGGGAGCGCGTAGCCTGCCGTCGCGGAGACTTGCGCGTGCGTAACATGAGGTGAGGGTGCCCCGATGAAAGTCCTGGTCGCGGTGAAACGCGTCGTCGATTACAACGTGAAGATCCGGATCAAGCCCGACGGCTCCGGCGTCGATACCGCAAACCTCAAGATGTCGATGAACCCCTTCGACGAGATCGCGGTCGAGGAAGCGGTGCGCTGGAAGGAAAAGGGCGACGCGGCGGAGGTGGTGCTGGTCAGCATCGGCCCGCAGGCGGCGCAGGATACCCTGCGCACCGGCCTCGCCATGGGCGCGGACCGCGCCATCCTGGTAAAGACCGACGACGACGTGGAGCCGCTGGCGGTGGCCAAGCTGATCGCCGCCGTGACGAAGAACGAGACCCCCGACGTCGTCCTGCTGGGCAAGCAGGCGATCGACGACGACTCCAACCAGACCGGCCAGATGCTCGCCGCCCTGCTCGGCTGGCCGCAGGGCACCTTCATCTCCGCGGCGAAACCCGAAACGGGGCGCATCACCGTGATCCGCGAGATCGACGGCGGGCTGGAGACCCTCTCTCTCGCCACGCCCTGCGTGCTCACCACCGATCTGCGCCTGAACGAGCCGCGTTACGCCTCGCTGCCCAACATCATGAAGGCGAAGAAGAAGCCCTTGGACGTCACCACGCCCGCGGACCTCGGCGTCGATGTCGCGCCGCGCCTCTCCCTCCTCAAGGTGGAGGAGCCGCCGACGCGCAAGGCCGGGGTGATCGTCGGCTCGGTCGCCGAACTCGTGGACAAACTCAAGAACGAAGCGAAGGTGCTCTGAATGCGCGCCCTGGTCATCGCGGAACACGACAACCGCCACCTCAAGCCCGCCACCCTCGCCGCCGCCGAAGCGGCGCGGCAACTCGGCGGCAGCCTGGACGTTCTCGTCGCCGGAGCGCACTGCGCCGCGGTGGCCGAGGCCGCCGCCGCCATCCCCGGCGTGGAAACCGTGCTGCTCGCCGACGATGCGGCATTCGCCGAGGCACTCGCCGAACCGCTCGCCGACCTCGTCGCCGGGCTCGCCCCCGGTTACGACGCGCTGCTCGCCGCCGCCACCGCCGCAGGCAAAAACGTAATGCCGCGGGTCGCCGCCCTTCTCGACGTGCAACAGATCTCCGACATCGTCGCGGTGGTCTCCCCCGACACCTTCGTCCGCCCGATCTATGCGGGCAACGCGCTCGCCACGGTGCGCTCCGCAGACGCCAAAAAGGTGATCACCGTGCGCACCACCGCCTTCGAACCGGCGGAAGGCGGCGGCGCGGCGGCGGTGAAGCCGGTGGCCGCGGTGGCGGATGCCGGGCTCTCGCAGTTCCTCGAACGCCGGGTGACGGAATCGGTGCGCCCCGAGCTCACCTCCGCGCGCGTCGTCGTCGCGGGCGGCCGGGGCATCGGTTCCGACGGCGCGTTCGCCCTGGTCTCGCAGCTTGCCGACGTTCTCGGCGGCGCGGTGGGGGCAAGCCGCGCCGCGGTGGACGCGGGCTTCATCCCCAACGATGCGCAGGTCGGCCAGACCGGCAAGATCGTGGCCCCCGACCTCTACATCGCGGTCGGCATCTCGGGCGCGATCCAGCATCTCGCCGGGATGAAGGATTCCAAGGTCATCGTCGCGATCAACAAGGATGGCGAGGCCCCGATCTTCCAGGTCGCGGACTACGGCCTCGTCGCCGACGTGTTCGAGGCGGTGCCCGCGCTGATCGACTGCCTCAACCGCTGATCCGCCCGACGACAGGATGAAGGGGGCCCCTCGGTGCACCGCCTGCTGACCGGTTTCCGCCCCTATCTTGCGCTGCTGCTGCTCTGCCTCGGGCTCTATCTGCCCGGACAGGCGGCGGTGCCGCCCTTGGACCGCGACGAATCCCGCTATATGCAGGCCTCCCGCCAGATGCTGGAGAGCCATGACTTCGTCTCCATCCACTTCCAGGACGTGCCGCGCAACAAGAAGCCGGTGGGCATCTACTGGGCGCAGGCCGCCGCCGTCGCCGCGTTTTCCGACGCCGCCTCCGACGCCGCGTGGCCCTACCGTCTGCCCTCGCTGCTCGGCGCCGCCGCGGCGGTGCTGCTGACCTTCGGCCTCGGCCAATACCTGTTCGACCGGCGCGTCGCCTTCGTCGGCGCGGCGCTGCTCGCCTCCTCGCTGATTCTGGTGGCGGAGGCGCACCAGGCGAAGACCGACGCGGTGCAGCTTGCCTGCGTCACCGCGGTAATGGGCCTCTTGGGGCGGCTCTACATGCAGGCGCGCAAGGGCCCGGCGGTGCCCGCCTGGCAGGTCGCGGCAATGTGGCTGGCGCTCGGCCTCGGCATGCTGGTGAAGGGGCCGATCCCGCCGATGGTGATGGTCCTCGCCATCGCCGCGCTGGCCATCGCCGACAAACGCTGGCGCTGGCTCGGCACCTTGCGGCCGGTCACCGGCATTCCCATCGCGCTCGCCGTGGTGGTGCCCTGGCTGATGGCGGTGGCGAGCGGCCCGCAGACCGGCTTCGTCTCCGAAGCGGTGCAGAAGGACCTGCTGCCCAAGCTGATCGGCGGGCAGGAGGCGCACGGCGGCTTCCCCGGCCTCTATGCCGTGCTCGCGCTTGCCACCCTGTGGCCCGGCTCCCTCCTCCTCGCCCCCGCGCTGGTGCGCGCGGTGAAAGAGCGCGCCCAGCCCGGCGTGCGCTTCTGCCTCGCCTGGGCCGCGCCTTCCTGGCTGGTCTTCGAGATCGTGCCGACCAAGCTGCCGCACTATCCGCTGCCGGTCTATCCGGCGCTCTGCCTCTTGATCGCCGCCGCCCTCTTCGCGGTGCGGGAGGACGCCTACGCCCTGTTCTCCCGCCTCTGGGCGAAGGGCATCGGCGGACTGTGGGCCATCGTCGGCGTGGCGCTCGCCGCCGCATCGCTGGTGCTGCCCACGCTCTACGGCGACGGCTTCGTCTGGATGACCGCGCCGATCGCCGCCTTTGCGCTCGCCGCCGCGGCCATCCCGCTCGCCCGCTTCTGGCGCGGCAGGCCGTTGCCCGCCGCAGTGTTCGCCGTCGCCCTCGCCATCCCGGTCTATGCCGGAGTGTTCCACACCGTGCTGCCCGCGCTCTCCCGCCTGTGGGTGGGCCCGCGCCTCGCCGAAGCGGTGCGCATCCTCGCCCCCGAGGGCGCGGCGGTGGCGATCAGCGGCTATCACGAACCCAGCATGGTGTTCAGCCTCGGCACCAAGACCCGCCTCGCCGGCCCGGAAGAGGTGGCCGACGCCCTCGCCGCCGACCCCGCCGCCGTCGGCATCGTCGAGGCGCGCGGCGAAGCGGCCTTCGCCAAGCGGATCGCCGCGCTCGGCCTCGCCGCACCGCAACCGCGCGCCGAGGTGGACGGCTTCAACTACTCCAAGGGCAAGCCGGTGCGCCTCTTCCTCTATCGTCTGCGGGGCGGACCATGACACCCCGCAGGGCCGCCGCGAACGCCGCCGCCGCAATCTCCGCCGCCGCCTGCGCCTTCGGCCGCTTCTGCCGCCGCAACCCCTGGACCGCCGCAACCGGCGGCGTCCTCCTCCTCTGCGCGGTGATGATCGCCTGGATAGACCTGCCCCTCGCCCACGCCCTGCGCAACCGCCTGCCGCCCAACACCTACGGCTTCTTCAAGGTGCTCACCGACGTCAGCCTCACCGGACTGTGGTACGTGCTCGCCGCCGCCCTGCTGCTCGGCGCGCGCATCCTCGCCGGGTTCTCCGGCTCCACCACCGCCCACGACCAGTTCATGAACCTCGCGCGTTCCGCCTGGTTCATCATCGTCTCCATGGCCGCCTCGGGCATCCTCGGACAGATCGTCAAGTTCTGCGCCGGACGCTACCGCCCGCGCTACCTCTTCGAGGAAGGGCTCTACGGCCTCGACCCCTTCGGCGTCCACATGGGCATGTACAGCTTCCCCTCCGGCCATACCCAGACCATCGTCGCGGCGATGACCGCGCTGATGCTGATCTACCCGCGCTATAACCTGCTCTATATCCTTATCGCCATCCTCGTCGGCAGCAGCCGCGCGCTCACCACCATCCACTACCCCTCCGACGTGATCATGGGCGCCTATATCGGCTTCGCCGTCACCATGGGCCTGCGCCGCCTGTTCGAACGCCACGGCCGGTCGCTGCGGGTGGATCGGTAACGGGGGTAACACAAGGCCGGGCTCTGCCCGGACCCGCAATGGGCCGGGAGGCCCTTTGATCCCATAACTTCCGTTTTTTTCCGCGAAGCGGGATAAATCCGGTCCCTACCCCAACATGGTTCTATGGCGCTGCGCGCGAAAACCAAAAGTTAAGGGGTCTGGGGCCTAAGGCCCCAGTGGGGTCCAGGGGCAAAGCCCCTGGCCTGGCGTTTACGGCAGCGTGCCGGTTTCGGCGAAGATGCGCAGCAGGTCCTGGGCGGGTTCCTGACGGAGGTCGAGGTCGTTGGCGAAGGCGAGCGCCTTGCCTTGCTTATCGATGAAGAAGAGGCTGGGCAGCGCGCGGCCGCCCATCGCCTCGAAGAATTCCTGGCCGTGGTCGAGGAAGAACGGCAGGGTATCGACATTCGCGCCGCGGAAGAAGTAGCGCGCGCCGTCGATCCCCGACTTGTCGGCGGTCATCACCGGCACCACGGCGAGGCCGAGGCGGGTGAGTTCGCCGTACATCTTGTCGAGTTCGATCACTTCGGGGCGGCAGGGGCGGCACCACGACGCCCAGAAGGCGAGCAGCACCGGCTTGCCCGCGAAGTCGGCGATCGAGGCCTCAAGCCGCCGCGAGGTGCGGGAATCGATGGGGATGTGCTGGGTAAAGGTGTTGGGCGGCACCTGGCGCGGCGTCTTGAAATCGACCACGTGGGCGCGCGCCGCGGCGACGTCGCGGTACTTTCCGTCGTCTCCGGGTCTTGCAAATTGCCGCTGGATCAGCAAGAAGATGCTGCCGACGACGACGAGGAGCACCGCCGCCGTGACGATCGCCTTGATCAGCGTGCGGCGGTCCGGCTCCGGGTTTTCGGCTTGCGGATTCTCCGGCGGCGTGGAAGGCTCCAAGTCCATCGTTCTGCGTTCCCCAGGTGTTGGTTTTTCTCAGATTACAGAGACGCTCATGAGCCAGACTTCCGATTCCGAGACCCCCAGCAGCATCTGGGGCGGGCGCTTCGCCTCCGGCCCCGCCGCCGTGATGCAGGAAATCAACGCCTCGATCGGCTTCGACAAGCGTCTGTTCCGCCAGGACATCGCGGGGTCGAAGGCGCACTGCGCGATGCTGGTGGCGTGCGGCATCATATCCGAAGCCGACGGAAACGCCATCGTTTCCGGTCTGGACACCATCCTCGCGGAGATCGAGGCGGGCACCTTCCCCTTCCGCGTCGCCTTCGAGGACATTCACATGAACGTCGAGGCGCGCCTGAAAGAGCTGATCGGCGAGCCCGCCGGGCGGCTGCACACCGCGCGCTCGCGCAACGACCAGGTGGCCACCGACTTCAAGCTGTGGGTGCGCGATGCTCTGGAGGCCGCGGACGGCCAGCTGCGCGCCCTGCAGGCGGCGCTGCTGGCCCAGGCGGAGGCGCAGGCGGATGCGGTGATGCCGGGCTTCACCCATCTGCAGACGGCGCAGCCGGTGACTTTCGGCCACCATATGCTCGCCTATGTGGAGATGTTCGGCCGCGACCGCGGGCGTTTTGCCGATGCGCGCAAGCGGGCGGGGGAATGCCCGCTCGGCGCCGCGGCGCTGGCCGGGACGTCGTTCCCCATCGACCGCTTCCAGACCGCGGCGGCGCTCGGCTTCGCCGCGCCCACCGCCAACTCGCTGGATTCGGTGTCCGACCGCGATTTCGCGCTGGAGGCGCTCTCCGCCGCCGCGATTGCCGGCGTGCACCTGTCGCGCCTGGCCGAGGAACTGGTGATCTGGACCTCGGCGCAGTTCGCCTTCGTGCGGCTGCCGGATTCCTTCTCCACCGGCAGCTCGATCATGCCGCAGAAGCGCAATCCCGACGCGGCGGAGCTGTGCCGCGCCAAGGCCGGACGCCTGATCGCCGACCTGAACGCGCTCTTGATCGTGATGAAGGGCCTGCCGTTGGCGTACTCCAAGGACATGCAGGACGACAAGGAGCCGGTCTTCGAGGCGTTCGACACCCTGGCGCTCTGCCTCGCCGCAATGACCGGCATGGTCTCCGAGCTTGCGGTCGACCGCGCGGCGTGCAAGGCGGCGGCGGGCAAGGCCTTCGCCACCGCCACCGACCTTGCCGACTGGCTGGTGCGGGTGCTGGGCATGCCCTTCCGCGAGGCGCACCACGTCACCGGCGCGCTGGTCAAGGCGGCGGAGGAGAAAGGCTGCGGCCTGATCGACCTGCCGCTGGCCGCGATGCAGGCGGTGGAGCCGCGCATCACCGCCGACGTCTATTCCGTGCTCACCGTCGAGAGCTCGGCGGCGAGCCGGATGAGCTTCGGCGGCACCGCGCCCGCGCGGGTGCGCGAGCAGTGCGCCGCGGCGCGCAGCCGCTTCGGCCTGTGAGGGAGCCCGCCATGGCCAAGTCCCGCTTCCTGATCGCCGCCGCGCTCCTCGCCGCGCTCTTCTCCACCGCCGCCTGCGGCAAGAAGGGACCGCCGGAGCTCGTGCCCGGCGGCAACTACCCCACCAGTTACCCGACCCACTGAGGATGCCGCGATGAACCATTTCCACTACCGCGACGGACAGCTCTTCGTCGAGGACAAGGCGCTCGCCGCGATCGCGCAGGAGGTCGGCACGCCGTTCTACTGCTATGCCTCCGCCACCATCACGCGGCACTACGACGTGTTCGCCGCCGCCATCGCCGACAACGGGCTGACCGCCCAGATCTGCTTCGCGGTGAAGGCCAACGCCAGCCTCGCGGTGATCCGCACCCTGGCGCAGCGCGGCTGCGGCGCCGACGTGGTGAGCGAGGGCGAGCTGCGCCTCGCCCTGCGCGCCGGGGTTCCGGCGGACAGGATCGTGTTTTCCGGCGTCGGCAAGACCGAGCGCGAGCTCTCCTTCGCCCTCGTCTCCGGCATTCGCCAGATCAACGTCGAATCCCTGCCGGAACTGGAAACCCTGAACGCGCTCGCGGTGCGCATGGGCAGGCGCGCGGCGGTGGCGGTGCGCGTCAACCCCGACGTGGACGCCCACACCCACGCGAAAATCTCCACCGGCGCCGCCGAGCACAAGTTCGGCATCGCCTGGGCCGCCGCGCCCGAGATCTGCCGCCGCGCCCACGAGATGCCGGGCATCGACTTCCGCGGCGTCGCGGTGCACATCGGCTCGCAGCTCACCGAACTCGCCCCCTTCGCCCAGGCCTTCGCCAAGGTGCGCGAGCTCACCCTCGCCCTGCGCGAGGCGGGGGTGCCGGTTACTCACCTCGACCTCGGCGGCGGTCTCGGCGTGCCCTATGCGCCGGGGGAAGAGCCGCCCTCGCCCGCCGCCTATGTCGCGATGGTGCGCGAAACCCTGGGCGGCCTCGGCTGCGCCCTGATGTTCGAGCCCGGCCGCATGCTGGTGGGCAATGCGGGGGTGCTGGTCTCCAAGGTGATCTACGTCAAGGAAACCGGCACCAAGACCTTCGTCATCGTCGATGCGGCGATGAACGACCTGATCCGCCCCTCGATGTACAGCGCCCACCACGAGGTGATCCCGGTGGCCGAACCCGCCGCCGACGCCGAGATCGCCCCGGTGGACGTGGTCGGCCCGATCTGCGAGACCGGCGATACCTTCGGCCGCGCCATGCTGCTGCCGCCGCTCGCCGCGGGCGACCT
>JBFWJB010000108.1:0-8968 GCA_050253435.1 Rhodospirillaceae bacterium | reverse complement strand
CAGCCGGTGGCGTTGGCGAAGTGGCTGTCCTTGAGGCCGAGCTCGTGGGCGCGCCGCGTCATGTGCTCGGCGAAAGCCGCCTCGCTCACATCCAGATTTTCCGCCACGACGATACAGGCGTCGTTGCCCGACTGCACCACGATGCCGCGCAGAAGGTCTTCCACCCGCACCTGCGAATGCGGATGCAGGAACATCGTCGAACTGCCGCTGGCGGCGCCGCCCTTGGACCAGGCGTTTTCGCTCACCGAGAACATCGAATCGAGCGAGACGCGGCCTTCCTCCAGCGCTTCCAGCAGCAGGAACACCGTCATCAGCTTGCTCATCGAAGCGGGCGGCATCGGCTTGTCGCCGTCCTTGTCGAGGAGGACGGCGCCGGTGTCGGCATCCATCAGGAAGGCGTGCGGCGCCTTGGTCGGCATCGCGGCGGCGGCCGAAGACGCGGCGGCCAGCAGCAAGGCAGCGCCGCCCGCAGCGGCGCGCAACCATTTCGACGAGGAAAATAAAAAGGTCATGTCCACAACAATCGTTCAGAAGGAGAAACGGCGCCGCCCATCGGCGCCGCATGCGGATGCATCAGGGAAGAACCAGACGCGCATCCGGAAAGCCGTTGTCCCGCGCCCTGGTCAGCGCGGTTTCCGCGTCGCGCGCGTCGGCGAACGGGCCGAGGCGCACCCGGTGCAGCACTGCGCCGGACGAGGTGGAGACCGGCATGATCTCCACATGGCCGAGCGCGGCCAGACGGTCCTTGAGGCGGGCCGCATTGGCCGGGTCGCCGAAGGCGCCGACCTGAACGTAAGACTGCCCCGCCGCTGCCGCAACGGTCTGTACCGCCGGCTGCGCGGCTACCGGCCGGGCCGCCACGGCGGGCGTCGCGCGCGCCACCGGCGCGGTGGAAACCGGCGGCGGCAGTTCGCTCCTCTGCACCGAACCGCCGCCTGCGGGCGCAAGCGAGGCCACCTGCACCGGCGCGGAGGCGAAATCGCTGTCGCCGCGCAGCAGCCGCTCTTTCAGGGCGATGCTCTCCTCGGCGAGAATCTCCACGCGCACCCGCGCCGTGCCCTGGCCGATGAAGCCGAGCGCATCGGCGGCGCGCTTCGAGACGTCGAGAATGCGGTTGCGGGCGAAGGGCCCGCGGTCGTTGATGCGCAGGATCGCCGAACGCCGGTTTTCCAGGTTGGTCACCCGCACCAGCGAGGGCATGGGCAGGGTGCGGTGCGCAGCGGTGAGCGCGTGCATGTCGTAGCGTTCGCCGTTGGCGGTGCGCTTGCCGTGGAAGTCCGGCCCGTACCACGAGGCCACGCCTTCCTCGACGTAGCGGTAGTCCTCCTTCGGCGTGTACCAGATACCGTCGATCTGGTAGGGGTTGCCCACCTTGTAGCCGCCGCCCGAGGGTTCCTCTTCGATGGCGCTGCCGAAGGTCTTGGCGGTGTGGGCGACGAGCGTGCTCTCCGCGCAACCGGACAGCATCAGAGCCGCGGCGGCGGCCATCAGCAGGGCCGCGGCGCCGGATGCAGGGATATTGCGCGCTGTCGCCATGTCTCCTCCTCGCTCGTCCCAGACCCTAACGCGTCGCCAGGGCGTCCGCAAGCTGACCCACCGCCAGGGCGTAGAAGTTGGACCGGTTCCACTTCAGGATGGTGAAAAAGTTGTCGGACACCAGGAACGCCGGACCGCCGTCCGCTTCCGGCAGCATCAGGGCGGCGGTGGCGTCGCTCTGCGGCAGCGGCTTGCCGGTGCCGTCGCGCACCCCGAGCGCCGCCCAGGTCTTGAAGCTGCGGCGCTCCTGTCCGGCGAGCTTGCGGTCGAAGCGCTTGGGCAGGCTCACCGCCCGGCCCCAGCCCTGGTCGCCCTTCCAGCCCGAGCCCTTCAGGTAATTGGCGGCGGAGGCGAAGACGTCGGCCTTGCTGCCCCACAGGTCCTTGCGGCCGTCTCCGTCTTCATCCACGGCGAAGCGCACGAAGCTCGACGGCATGAACTGGCACTGCCCCATCGCCCCGGCCCACGAGCCGACCATCCGCCCCGGCGTCACGTTTCCCTCGTCTATAATCTTAAGGGCGTTCATCAGCTCCTTGCGGAAGAAGGAGCTTCTGCGCCCATCATGCGCCAGGGTGGCGAGCGCCGGAATCACCGGAAAGCCGCCGGTGACGCGCCCGAAATCCGTCTCCACACCCCAGAAGGCGACAAGGAAGCGCGGCTGCACGCCGTACTTTTTGCCGACAGCATCGAGCAGGGGCTTGTTCTCCGCCAGCATGCGGCGGCCCTTGAGAACGCGCGACATCGGCACCACCCGCTCCATGTACTGGCGGTAGGTGAGCTTGAATTCCGGCTGATTGCGGTCGAGTTCGATCACCCGAGGGATCGGGCGCACGCCGCGCAGCGCGGCGTCCAGGGTGCTGGCCTTGATGCCTTTGCCGAGCGCCTCGGCGCGCAAATCCTGCAGCCAAAGAGTGAAGTTGGGGTTGGGCGGCGGCTCCAGCGGAGCCAGGGTTTCCGCCGTCACCGCAACCGGCGGCGGCGCGGCGTGGATCGGCGCGTCTTCCTCCGTTCCCGGCGCAGCGGCGGTTTCCGCCCCACGGCGGTCCTGAGGCGCGGCGCAGGCGGCGGCCAGCAACGCCGCGGCCAGAACCGGCAGGCGCGCCCACCTTGCCCTATTGTCTCCGCCGCGGTCCCGCAGCCACGCCAAACCCATCGCACACGCTCCACAAGCTTTGCCGCGGATGCGGGGGACCCCCAACATCTGCGGCCTGTTTCGATCGGAACACCACAGAGTTTGTGCCATACCCGGCACCGCGGCGCAACGTCCCCTTGTTCAGCGCCCGCCCAGCAGCACCCGCGCCCGCGCAGCAAGGCCGGTCAACGCCGGGTTCTCCGCAACGATCAGGGAGAGCGGAATATCCGCCATGCGCCGTGCGTTGCGGCCCTTGTCGGCGAAGGCCGTAACGATCGGCGAAAGGTCGCAATCCGCGGCCATGCGGCGCACGATGCCGCCGCCGATGAACACCTCGTCCGCGCCGAGGGTGAGCGCCAGATCGCCCGCGATGCGCCCCAACCCGGTGAGGAACACTCCCACCGCCGCGGCGCAGGCCGGGCACTTGCCGCCGCGGGCCGCGGCGACGACGCGCGCCGGGGTGTCCACCTCCGCCGCCGCGCCGAGGGTCGCGGCGCTGTCCACCAGGCCCTGGCCGCTGACCACGCGTTCGGCGGAAACCCGGCCGAAGCGCGCCTTCAACGCCTGGGCGATGCGCCATTCGATTTCCGTTTCCGGGGCATAGGTGGCGTGCCCGCCCTCACCCCGCAGCGGCAGCCACGCGCCGCCAGGCGCGGCGATCAGGCCGGAAGCGCCGAGCCCGGTGCCGGGGCCGACCACCGCCAGGCACCTGCGCGGCACGTGGCGGCCCGCCTGCAGCACCTGCAGCTCCGTTTCCGCCAGATGCGGCAGCGCCAGGGCGAGCGCAGAAAAATCGTTGAGCAGTTCCACCACGCCCAGGCCATGGGCATGGGCGATCGCCGCGGCGTCGATGCGCCAGTCGCCGTTGGTGAGCTTGACCACGCCGCCATCTACCGGCCCGGCCACGGCAAGAACCACCCCGGCCAGCCCCGCCGCGCCCCCCAGCTCGGCAAGCACGTGGGCCAGCGCCTCTTCGAAAGTGGCGTGCTGCCGCGTGCCCAGCATCACCGGCGGCCCGGCCACGCCGCTGCTGCGCGGCACCGCGGCGAAACGCGCGTTGGTGCCGCCGATGTCGGCGATGAGAACCCAGGGCTCCGGACGATGGGGCATGCTGCCCTCCCCTTATTCGCAACGATGATCGCCATCCTAGGCCCCCGCCCCGGCCTTTGCCAAGAGCGTGGGATGTGGACTTTTTCAGGCATGTTCGGAAAGCCACGCCAATTGCCTGCCGCGCGGCAGGCGCTCCATCGGAATCTCCACGGCAATCCCCCTTTCCCGGAGTTTCGGCACCAGGAATTCCCGGTACCGCGCACCGGCGAAGATCACCACGCGGGAAAGGCCGGGTTCCGCCGTCATTAGAGCCTCGAACACGCCCTCCGCCCATACGCGGCGAACCCGAACGACAGCGCCGTCGAGTGTGGCGGTATAGGGCGCGATCACCGTTTCCGGCTGCAGCAGGCCGTGCAGGGCCGAAAGGACATACCATCGCGCTCCGCTCTTCTCGACGATGCCGCGGACACCCAGAAACCAGGGCGAGACGAACATCTCGCGGGCAACGGTTTCATACGTGCGTTTGGTCTTGGTGCAGGCGACCAGCACCACCGCACCGCTGAAATCGAGCATCGCAGGCTTCCACAGACTGGAGAGCATTTCCTCATGCTACATCATTCCCATATGGATATGCGTCCAGCAGGCTTCCCAAATCCCCTGCGTTCGGGTATTCCGATCAGTCTTCGGAGGGATGGCAGAGTGGTCGATTGCACCGGTCTTGAAAACCGGAGATGGGCAACCATCCGTGGGTTCGAATCCCACTCCCTCCGCCATGAAAAACCGGCCTCTCTTGGCCGGTTTTTTCATGGCGTGGAGTGCGGCTGAGAGCCCACCGGGTTCGGCGAGGAACGCGAAGCGTCCCGAGCGACGCCGCAGGCGGTCCGAGGGCGCATGCCCGAGGATGAAAATTTGCGCCGCGAGCAAATTTTCACAATCCCACTCCCTCCGCCATGAAAAACCGCCGCGATCGGCTCCGCCGCATCAAACCGTTTGCTCGGCTGGGAGGCGGGCAGTATGCTTCCAGAGAAGCGTATGACCGTATGGCGCCGTTTATATAACAGTTTATGATTATTTATCTTCTTTGATTTTCCCCGCCTTTTCCGAGGCGGTTTTTTTCCCCTTCTCCCGGCATGCGCGCTCCCGTTGGCGAGGATAAAAACCATGGGACGGAACCTGCTGGAAAAGATCGTCGCCCCGCACCTGACGGCGGGCGAGATGCGGCCGGGCTGCGAGGTGGGGATTGCGGTCGATCAGACCCTGACCCAGGACGCCCTGGGCACCATGGCCTACCTGCAACTGGAAGGCATGGGCGTCGACCGCATAAGAACCAAGCTGTCCATCTCGTATGTCGATCACCTGACCTTGCAGTCAGGCTTCGAGAATGCGGACGACCACCGCTATCTGCAGACCGTGGCGCAGAAGTACGGCGTGCTCTATTCCAAGCCGGGCAACGGCATCTGCCATCAGGTGCATCTGGAGCGATTCTCCCGCCCCGGCTGGACCCTCATCGGCAGCGACAGCCACACCCCGACCTGCGGCGCCGTGGGCATGCTCGCCATCGGCGCGGGCGGGCTGGATGTGGCCGCGGCGATGGCGGGAGAGGCGTTCCACTTCACCTATCCCCGCGTCGTACGGGTGAACCTGAGCGGCGCGCTGCGGCCGTGGTCGACGGCAAAGGACGCGGTGCTGGAAATTCTCCGCCGCCTGACCACCAAGGGCAACGTCGGCAAGGTCCTGGAATTCGGCGGAGAAGGCCTCGCCGGGCTCAGCGTGCCGGAGCGCGCGACCATCGCCAACATGGGGGCCGAGCTCGGCATCACCACCTCGATCTTCCCCAGCGACGCGGTGACGCGCCAGTTCCTCCAGGCGCAGCAGAGGGCCCCCGACTGGGTGGAATTGACCGCCGATGCGGATGCCGCCTACGACGCGGAAATGGACCTGGACCTCGCCGCCATCGAGCCCAACGTGGCGCTGCCGCATTCGCCCGGCAACGTCCGCACGGTGCGGCAGGCCGGAAACATCGCGGTGGACCAGGTGCTTGTCGGCAGTTGCACCAACGCCTCCTACCGCGATCTCATGGTCGTCGCGGCGATGCTGAAAGGCAAACGGGTGCACCCGGACGTCAGCTTCGGCGTCGCCGCGGGGAGCCGCCAGGTGCTGCGGATGATCGCCGCCAACGGCGCGCTCAACGACATCATCGACTCCGGCGCGCGCATTCTCGAAACCGCCTGCGGCTTCTGCGTCGGGTTCGGCCAGTCGCCGCGCAGCGGCGGCGTTTCGGTGCGCACCAACAACCGCAATTTCGAGGGCCGCTCCGGCACGCTGGACGCCCAGGTCTATCTGGTCAGCCCCGAGGTGGCGGTGGCCACCGCCCTGCGCGGCAGGCTCACCGACCCGCGCGACCTCGGCATGGCGTATCCGCGCATCGACCCGCCGCAGGCGTTCGCCATCGACGACGCGATGATCCTGCCGCCGCCGGAGAGCGGCGAGGTGGAGATCTTCCGCGGCCCCAACATCGGCCAGCCCTACCGCAGGCCGCCGCTGCCGCAGAGCCTGCGCGCCACCGTCGCCGCCAAGGTCGGCGACGGCGTCACCACCGATCACATCCTGCCCTCCGGCCCGGTGGGAAAGTTCCGCTCCAACATCGCCAAGTCGAGCGAATTCCTCTTCCGCGATGCGGCGCCGCGCTTCATCGCCAACTGCGCGGCCAACGCGGCGGCAGGCGCGGCCTCGGCGATCGCCGCCGGGGCGGGCTACGGCGAAGGGTCGTCGCGAGAACATGCCGCCTCGTGCCCGGCCTACCTCGGCGTGCGCCTGGTGCTGGCCAAGAGCATTCAGCGTATCCACATGAGCAACCTGGTGAATTTCGGCGTGCTGCCGCTGGTCTTCGCGGCGGCGGAGGATGGCGACAGACTGCGCGACGGCGACACCCTGCTGATCGAGAATTTGCGCGCCGCCCTGGAGGCCGAGCTGGTGACCGTGCGCAACCTCACCACCGGCGAGGAAATCGCCGCGCGGCACGAACTGTCGCCGCGGCAGATCGCCTATCTGTTCGACTGAAGCGGCGGAGGACGCGCCTTGGGCCAGACCATCACGGAAAAGATCCTCGCCGCCTCCGCCGGGGTGGAGACGGTGGAGCCCGGGCAGATCGTCAACGCGCGGCTGGACGCGGTGATCGGCCACGACATCGGCGGCACCGCCGCCTTCCGCGAGCTGGAAAAGCGCGGCATCGGCCGGGTGTTCGACCCGGACAAGGTGTACATCACCGCGGACCACTTCGTCCCCAGCCCGACGCTGGAAGCCGCAGGCGCGCTGAAGGACCTGACGGCGTATATGGAGCGCTACGGCATCCGCCACTGGTTCCCCCAGGGGCAGGGCGGCATCTGCCATGCGCTGTTCCCCGAGCGCGGGCTGGTGCGTCCGGGGATGGTGATCGTCGGCGCGGATTCCCACACCTGCACCTATGGCGCGCTGGGGGCGTTCGCCACCGGTATGGGGATGACCGACATCTTCGCCGCCCTCGCCCTCGGCGAGATCTGGCTGAAGGTGCCCGCCTCCCTGCGCTTCGACTTCCGGGGAAAACTGCGGCGGCGGGTGACCGGCAAGGACCTCATCCTCTTCGCCATCGGGCAGATCGGCGTGGACGGCGCGCTCTACAAGGCGATGGAGTTCACCGGCGAGGCGATCCGCGCCCTCTCCATGGACGAGCGCTTCACCGTCTGCAACATGGCGATCGAGGCCGGGGCGAAAAACGGCATCATCGCCCCCGATGCGGCGGCGGCGGCCTACCTGGCGGAACGCTGCGACGAACCCTGCCCGACCGGCCTCGCCAGCGACCCGGATGCCGCCTACGAGGCGAGCTATGCCTGGGACGCGGCGGCGATCCCTCCCCTGGTGGCGCAGCCGCACTCGCCGGGAAGCATCGTCCCCGCCGCCGAGGCGGCAGGAGTGCGGGTGGACCAGGTGGTGATCGGCAGTTGCACCAACGGCCGCATCGGCGACCTGCGGGCCGCGGCGGAGATCCTGCGCGGCAACAGGGTGGCGAAGGGGGTGCGCCTGCTGGTGTTCCCGGCGACGCAGGCGATCTATCTGCAGGCGGTACGGGAGGGACTGATCGAGGACTTCATCGCCGCCGGGGCGACGATCGCGCCGCCGGTGTGCGGCCCGTGCCTGGGCGGACACCTCGGGCTGCTGGCCGACGGCGAGGTCGCGGTCACCACCACCAACCGCAACTTCCCCGGCCGCATGGGGCACAAGGGCAGCCGGGTCTACCTCGCCTCGCCGTATACGGCGGCGGCGGCGGCGGTGGCGGGATGCATCGTCGATCCGGCGGAGGTGGCGGCATGAACGGCAGGGCCTGGCGCTTCGGCGACGACGTGGACACGGACGCGGTGATTCCCGGCCGCTTCCTCGTGGATTGGAGCCGCAACCCGCAAAAGCTGCGGGACAACTGCTTCATCGACGCCCGCCCGGAGTTCGCCGCCAAAGTGGCGGCGGAGGACTTCGTGACCGCGGGGCGCAACTTCGGCTGCGGCTCCTCGCGCGAGGGCGCGGCCCTGGCGCTCAAGCTTTGCGGCGTGCGGGCGGTGATCGCCGTCTCCTTCGCCCGCATCTTCTACCGCAACTGCATCAACGTCGGCCTGCCCGCCCTGGAATCCCCCGACGCGGGCGATATCGCGGACGGCGACACCCTGGACATCGATATGCAGGCCGGACTGATCCGCAACCTCAGCCAGAGGCGGACCTGCGCCTTCCGCCCGGTTCCGCCCTTCCTGCTGGAAATTCTCGACGCGGGCGGCCTCGCCCCCTACGTGCAGGCGCGGCTGGCGCGCTCTCAGGCCCTATGAATTAAAACAAGCTCAACTGTTTCGGCTTGCGCCTGCGCACGGCCCCGGAGGTGCGCACCATAAGCCCTTCCGGAATGCGGGCGAGAAAGCGCGACGGCGGCGGGGAAAACGCCGTTCCGTGGCGGGCCCGCCGCGCCGCGCGGGAAAGGACTAGGCGGTCGCCTGCGCGGGTCATCGCGACGTAGAGAAGGCGCGCCTCCTCCGCCTCCTGCGCCGCATCCTCCGCCGCATCGGGGAAGGCGAACGGCATCAACCCCTCCTCCACCCCGGCGACGAAGACCACGGAAAATTCCAGCCCCTTCGCCGCATGCATGGTGAGCAGGGAGACGCGGTCGCCCCGCGCATCCTGGAAGTCGGTTTCGATGGACAGCGCCACCGCCTCGCGGAAGGCGGCCTCGTCCGC